>JAZNAM010000074.1:0-8863 GCA_045586515.1 Eubacteriales bacterium | reverse complement strand
CGGATCGCCTTGACGACCTTCACCGCTTCGCCGATCTCGGCAACGGTGAGCGTGCGACGGTTCAGATAGCCCTTGGAACGCTGAACAAAGCACAAGTCGGATCGTAGCCATGTCGTTCTGTGAGCCAAGGAGTTGAGGCCTACTATTGTCTTCCTAAGACCGCTTGGCCTCCGACTTGCATCGGGGCGGATCGCCTTGACGACCTTCACCGCTTCGCCGATCTCGGCAACGGTGAGCGTGCGACGGTTCAGATAGCCCTTGGAACGCTGAACAAAGCACACCTTCACGCGCTCGCCCTCGGGAGAACGCAGAAACGCGGTGATCGCGTCAAGATCGAGTGTTTTTCCATCCAACAAATCAATCTGGCGATAGTCTACACCGTAATCGGCAAGTGAGCCGTTCCCGCGCTCGCCGGCGATACCAATAACCTCCTCAAGCGTATCGTAGGGCTTGCCCGCGATAGAGAGCATAATATCGCCCGGACGAAGCAGACCGAAAAGCCCAATCGTGAGCGCGTGCGTGCCGTTGACGATGCTGTGGCGGACAAACGCCGCCTCTGCACCCATCACGTCGGCAAACATGCGGTCAAGCGTTTCCCTGCCGCGATCATCATAACCATAGCCGCTGGAGCCCGCAAAGCAAGCGGCATCCACGCGATGCTCAGCAAACGCACGCATCACCTTGGCGGTGTTGCGATGTGCAAGCGTGGAGATCTTGGCAAACTGCGGTGCAAGCGCCGCTTCCGCCTTGTCCGCCAAAAAAAGCAGTTCATCTGAGAAATTCATTGATCCAATCCTCCAAGGTAAGCAATAGCAAGGGCGACTGCCGCCTTTGCATCGCGCAAATCGATCATTTCCACACCAGAGTGGATATAGCGGCAGGGCAAGGAAAGCGCACCGGCGCGGCATCCAAGCCCCGTCATTTGAATGGCAGAGGTGTCCGTGCCACCGCAGGTGAGGATCTCGCACTGTGCGGCAATCCCCTCTCGCTTGGCGGTATCCAAAAGCTCATCCACAAGCTCGGCGTTGCAGATCACGGAGTTATCCTTGATCTTCACTGCAACACCTTCGCCGAGTTTTACCGCCATGGGCTTTGCACCCTGTGCGTCGCCCGTTGCGGTCACGTCAAATACAAGCGCAAGATCAGGCGAAATGCCAAACGACGCAGGACGCGCGCCACGGCAACCAACCTCCTCCTGTACGGAAAAGACGTAGTACATATCATCCGCAGGCGTTTTCATCTCGCGGGCAATCTCAACAAGACATGCGCAACCAATGCGATCGTCAAGCGGTCTGCCACACACGCGATTTGCGGTGAGTCTTGTGGCGTGCGGTAAAAGCGCGCAGGTGTCGCCCACCTTAACGCGGCGTGCCGCTTCCTTACCCGAAGCCGCACCGATATCAATCACACACTTTTCAGCGGTCGGCGTTTTCCCAGCAGGTGCATTCTCCTCGGGAACAAGCACACCGCGCACGCCGTTTTCAAATACCACCTCGGCAAAGGCCGCAGCGGTATAGGAAATGCCACCCATAGGTGCCACGCGAAGCATGCCGTTTTCTTCAATATAGGTCACGATAAAGCCAATCTCGTCCATATGCGCACAAAGAAGCACGCGCGCGGGATCCTGCTTTGTGCCGCGCTTCACGCAGATGAGATTTCCCATTGCGTCTGTAGTTACTTCGTCACAAAGCGGCAGCATCATTTCTGCAATCACGCCGCGGATATCCTGCTCCCTACCCGAAACGGATGGAGTCATTGGAAGTAATTTTTTCAGTGTGGTATACATCGTTACAGTTCCTCTCTCAATTCACTTAACAGTGCGATCAGCAATGCACGCATTGCCTCGTAGTCGGCGCGTGCCGCGACGGACATGGGCGCGTGCAGGTAGCGCGTGGCTGCGGAAAGCACAAGGCAACGCACACCAACACCGCTTTTTTGAATGTGCGCGGCATCGTTTCCGCCCGACACGTAACGCTTGATCTGCACGGGAATATCGTGCTTTTTCGCACAAGCAAGTGCAAAATCAACAAGCGCTCTGTCGTAGATGGTAGAACGGTCAACAAGCGAGAGCACACCGCCCTCGCCAACGCTTGCCACGCGGTGCGAGGGTGCAACCTCGGCAATATCCGCAATGGCGGTCGTTTCAAGCACAATGGCCACATCGGGGCACAGACGGTTTGCCGTGACAAGTGCACCGGAACGCCCGATCTCCTCACGCACGGTGAAGCAAAGCCATACGTCAAGCGGCACAGGGGTGTTCGTCAGTTCGCGTGCGAGCTCTACAAGAAGCGCACAGCCAAGGCGATCATCAAGCGCCTTACCGCGAACGTACGACCCGTCCTTGCCAAAGATGGCAAACGGGGTGTCAAATACGCCGAAATCGCCAAGTGAAACAAGAGTTTCGGCATCGGCGCGATCCTTGGCACCGATATCAATATACAAATCATCCCCTGAGGGGAGCTTTTTTCGCTCGTCCTTGTCCTGCAGGTGGATGCCCTTTGCGGCAATCACACCGGAAACGCGCTTGTCCTCGTCACCGATCAATACACAACGTCCGCACAGCACGCGCGGATCAATGCCGCCCAACGTATCAAAGCGCAAAAATCCGTCCTCGTCGATCTCCGTGATCATGAAGCCAACCTCGTCCATATGTGCCGACAGCATGACACGCGGCGCCCCTTCGGGGCCTTTTATATGCGCCGTAAGATTGCCCATCGTGTCCTTTTGGAGCGTGAGCGGCAATCCCGCAAGTTCCGTTTCGATTGCGCGTGCGACCTCACCCTCACAGGAGGTGGGGCCAAAGCACGCACAAAGGCGCGCGAGAAGCTCAATGCCTGTTCTCATGGTACACCTCCGCAATCTCTTTATCCGTCACAAATGCCAGCACCAGATCGGAAAGCGACGTGGCATCCGCCATGTCAAGCATCTCCACGTAAGTGTGCATCGCACGAAGCGGTACGCCGACGTCCACCACGGGAATCCCTACACCCACAAGATGCAAGTCCATGGTGTTGGTACCTGTGCTGGTAGCGGCAACGCTGACCTGCCAGGGGATCTCTTTTCTTGTGGCAAGCGCCTCGGTCATTTTGGTAAGACGCCTGTCCACGATCGCGCTACGCGTGATCGACGGGCCCTTACCCATGATCACTGTTTCGCGCGCCTTGGTGTCAGGGGTGCGTCCGAGATTCACGTCAATTACCATGGCGTAATCGGGTGCAACCGCAACGCCTGCCGGCGCAACACCTCCCATAGCGCCCGTTTCCTCGCGCACAGAGAGAAGCACGTATACGTCACCTGCAAGCTCGTCCGCATGCGCGCGCTGCACGGCATGCACGGCACACGCGGCACACGCCTTATTATCCATTCCCTTGCCTACAAGTCGATCATTTGCGAGCCACGTATAGCGCGGCGCAAAGCCAACAGGCGTGCCCACGCGCACAAGCTCCTGTAACTCTTCCTTGCCGTAGCCCGTATCAACAAGAAGCTCGTCAACCGGGGCAAGTTCCTTTTCCTCGCCTTTCTTTTGCAAATGGGGGGGAGTAGAGGCAATCACGCCCGAAAATTCCTCTTTCCCGTAAATCACGACCTCCGCCGAGGGAAGTGTGCGCAGATCAAGTCCACCAATCGAAGCAACACGCAAAAAGCCGCCATCCAGTATCTCGCTCACATACAAACCGATCTCGTCCATGTGTGCATCAATAAGGATGCGCGGGGCGTTTTGCCTGCCGCAACGGCGCACAAGATAGCGGTTACCAACGGCGTCCGTATAGTCCTCGTCAAAGCCCGTAAGTAGGGGCGTCAGCTTTTCTGCGTCATAGGTTTCATATCCCGAAACGCTCATTACCCCCGCCATCGCGGGGATCAGCTCACGAAGTTCCACTGCTCCTTTTCCTTCCTTCTTCCCATTTTTTCACCAAGCGGCAAAAGACTTCGCCGCGTTCTTCAAAATCACGAAATTCTCCAAACGCCGTACATCCCGGTGAAAGGAGCACGGTATCGCCCGCACGCGCCGCCGCACAAGCGGCAGCAAATGCATCGGCAAAGTGCACTGCAACACTGCAAGGCACACGTCCTGCAAGCCCATCCGCAATCTCGCGCGCAGTATCCCCGTACGCGTACACGCCGCGCGCGTGGGAAACAAGCGCCTCGCAAAGCGGCGCTAAATCCACCCCCTTACCCCTACCGCCAACAATCACATGGAGGTGACCGTCCAAGGCATTTAATGCCGCAACGGTGCGAGAAGGTGAGGTATCTATCGAGCTATTGATGAAGGTAACCCCCTCCACCGTAGCAATGGTTTGCAAGCGGTGCGGCACCCCACAAAACGTGTGTGCCACCCGAAGAATCGTGTCATTGTCCACCAATGCTTCTGTCGCAGCAACCGCCGCAGCAAAATTGACCTTATTGTGCCGACCAGGCAACAAAAAACCGCGAAAAACAGACACCGTTTGGCTGTTAAATTCGTTTTCCATTGCCAAATCTTCGCCACTGACACGCACAAAACGCGGTTTGCCCTGCATCTCATCCTCACCGAACCACGTAACGGGCAGTGAGGCATGCAGTCCAATCTCATGCAGAATAGATTGATCTGCATTGATCACCAGGCGCGACGCATCGGTAAAAATGCGGCATTTTGCGCGCACGTATTCGGCAAAATCCGTGTGCCAGTTGAGATGATTGGGCACGATGTTGGTCATAACAGCAACGTGGGGCGAGGGCGCTGTCATCAGCTGAAAACTGGAAAGTTCCACCACGGCGAAGTCCTCCTCGCCAAGCGTATCCAGATGCGCGAGAAGCGGCGCACCGTTGTTGCCACCAAGCACTACGTGCTTCCCTGCCGCTTGCAACAGCGCGGCAATCATATTGGCGGTGGTGGTTTTTCCATCGCTTCCCGTCACACCGATCACGGTAGCGCGCGTACTCGCAAGGAACATATCGCACTCACCGGTGAGTATTGCCCCACACGCAAGCGCTCGGGAAATCGGCGGTATATCCGGGCGTATTCCAGGGGATCGCACCAATACTTCCTGTGAAAAGCACACAGGAAAAGGGGCACAAAAACGAACCCCACGCGCCTCGTATGCGTCGCGCACATCCGCTTGCAAGGCAGTCGGCGTGTAAACAGTCGGTACGTTGCCGTGCGCAAGTAGATAGTCAACAGTATAACGCCCTGCGCGGCCAAAGCCAAGCACGGCAATCTCTTTTTTAAAAAGGTTTGAAACGGACAAAAATGAAGTTTGCATCCATTCACACTCCACAGGGTAACCCATATTCGTCCATATTATATTATACCCTTTGCGCCCTATGCGTGCAAGGGCAAAATGAATTTTTCCTAAAAAATGTTTCTCGCACTTTACAAAAATCACAAGATATGGTATAATAACTTGGTAAACCAACACAAAATAGACGCAAACGGAGGCAAAAGATGTCCGCAAGAGAAAAAATAACTGCATACGGCAACGATACGATCAAGGCGTTAAAAGGCCCCGATCGCGTCAGAAAGCGCCCCGGTGTCATTTTTGGATCGGACGGTCTTGACGGTTGCGAACATTCTTTTTTTGAGATCCTTTCCAACTCTGTGGACGAAGCGCGCGAGGGTCACGGCAACGTGATCACCGTCACCGCGTTCAACGACTACTCCATCGAGGTGGACGACCGCGGACGCGGTATCCCCCTTGGCTTTAACGCGAAGGAAAACCGTTGGAACTGGGAGCTGATCTTCTGCGAGCTTTACGCAGGCGGCAAGTACGACAACAACAAAAGCGGCGCCGCGTACGAATACTCCCTGGGTTTAAACGGTCTTGGTGCGTGTGCAACGCAGTACGCATCCGAATATATGGAGGTCAAATCCTTCGACGGGGAGCAGCTGCATACCATCTCCTTCAAGCGAGGCAATCCCGTCACGCAACTGGAATCCCGTCCGCTTGAGCGACGCGAACGCCGTCGCGGCACGGTAATCCGTTGGCGTCCCGACCGCGATGTTTTCCAAGACATTCGCATTCCGCACGATTTCTTTATCAGTACCATGCATCGCCAGGCGGTTGTCAACCCCGGCATCACCTTTCTGCTCCGCTTGCAGCAACAGGACGGCAAGTTTGTAGAGCACTCCTTCGTATACGAGCACGGCATCACCGACTATATTTTGGAACTTGCCGAGGGAACGGCAAAAACCGAACCCGTTCTTTGGCATCTTGAAACCAAAGGTCGCGACCGCGGCGACAAAGATGAGTACAAACTCAAAGCCGACGTTTCCTTCTGTGTATCCACCAGCCCCAAGCCTCTGGAATACTACCACAATTCCAGCTACCTCGAACACGGCGGCGCCCCCGACAAGGCAGTGCGCTCCGCATTTGTGGCAGTGCTTGACAACTATCTCAAAACAAAAGGCAAATACACCAAAAACGAGGCAAAGATCACCTTTGCTGACGTGGAGGACTGCTTAATCTTGGTCATCAATAGCTTCTCGACGATGACCTCGTACGAGAACCAGACCAAAAAAGCAATTACCAACACGTTCATTCAAGAAGCCCTCAACGCCTTTATCCGTGAGCAACTCACCTTTTATATGACCGAACACCCCACCGAGGCAGAAATCTTTGCCAACCAGGTGTTAATTAACAAGCGCAGCCGCGAAACGGCAGAAAAAGCGCGCGTTAAAATCAAGGACGATCTGCTCAAAAAAGTTGACATTGCCAACCGCGTAGAAAAATTCGTTGGCTGTCGCTCGAAAGACCCCAACGTACGCGAGCTGTATATCGTGGAGGGCGATTCGGCACTCACCTCCTGTAAGCTTGGCCGCGCCGCCGATTTCCAGGCAATTATTCCTGTGCGTGGCAAGACGCTCAACTGTGTCAAGGCCACCTACGACCGTATTTTCAAAAACGAAATCATCATCGACCTGCTCCGCGTCATCGGTTGCGGCGTCGAGGTAGATACCAAGAAGGTTAAGGCCGATCTCAACCAGTTTGACCTCTCCAAACTTTCCTGGTCGAAAATCATCATCTGCACGGATGCAGACGAGGACGGATTCCAGATCCGCACCCTGCTTCTTACCCTGTTCTATCGCCTGCTCCCCACGCTTTTGCAGGAGCGCCGCGTTTATATCGCGGAATCCCCCCTGTTTGAGATTTCCACCAAGGACGATATCCTGTTTGCCTACAACGAGTTTGAAAAGGCAGAAATCATCAAAAAGCTTGAGTCTGAAGGCAAAAAATATACCCTACAGCGCTCCAAGGGTCTGGGTGAGGACGAACCTGAAATGATGTGGAAAACCACAATGAACCCTGCAACCAGACGTCTGGTATCGGTAGAACCGGCTGACGTAGCACGCACCGAATACATGTTCGACGTGCTGATGGGTGACAATCTGGCCGAGCGAAAGCTCTTCATTGCAGAGCACGGAAGCGAATACGTGAAAGACGCCGACATTTAATGAACCCAAAGGACGATTTACCCACCAAACGGTGTGGGTAAATCGTCCTTTTTCTATATTTTTCGTGCCTTTTTTGCTTTTCCTTGCATACTATAAATAAGGGGGTGCCCCCCTTATGTCGCCCAAGTGGCGTAAAAGGAGTATCACATGAATTGTAATCGTTCTTCCGACCGCGATACCCGTGGATTTGAAAACTGTCCCGCACTGCAACAGTACTGTGCCGAGGTGCTGTGTCAGCGTGGCGCACGTGGCCCGCGTGGACCAATGGGTCCAAGAGGCCCGATAGGTGAACAAGGTCCCACGGGTGAGCAAGGTCCCGTCGGCATGCAAGGTCCTCGCGGCTTACAAGGCGCGATTGGCCCACAGGGCCCTATCGGCCCGCAAGGTCCTATCGGCCCACAAGGTCCTATCGGTCCGCAAGGGCCCATCGGCGAGCAAGGACCCATCGGCGAGCAAGGACCCATCGGCGAGCAAGGACCTGTCGGCGAGCAAGGACCTATCGGCGAGCAAGGACCTATCGGCGAGCAAGGACCCATCGGCGAGCAGGGCCCCATTGGCGAGCAGGGCCCCATTGGCGAGCAAGGACCCATCGGTCCGCAAGGTCCCATCGGTCCGCAAGGCCCCATCGGTGAGCAAGGCCCCATCGGTGAGCAAGGGCCCGTTGGTCCGCAAGGTCCCGTTGGTCCACAAGGCCCTGCTGGAAACGCCCTCGCTTTCGCTGACTTCTACGCATTGATGCCACCCGACAACGAGGATTCTATCGCTCCGGGTGAAGATGTAGCGTTCCCTGAAAACGGAGCCATTCTTAACACAGACATCGGACGCATTGATGAATCCTCCTTCCTGCTTGATGCAGTAGGCACCTATCTGGTTCAATTCCAGGTAAGCGTTCTGCAAACGGGTCAGTTGGTCTTAACACTTGACGATGAGGAGCTTCCTTATACCGTTGTCGGTCGCAACGGCGCCTCTTCGCAAATCATAGGCATGGCACTTGTTACGACAACGGAGCAAGGCGCAATCCTCACCGTTCGCAACCCTGAGGAAAACAACAACGCGCTCACAATCACTTCAACCGCCGGAGGCACTTTGCCTGTTTCTGCGCATCTTGTGATCATACGTCTGGCTTAACAAAAAGCAGAAGAAAGAGATGTTCGCCTACGGCGAAAATTCGCGCGCCCTCGCCTGGTGTGCAAGCACCCCGATCTTCGGGCGGCGAAACCGAACTCTGCCTTGCTCTGCAAGGCTGAGTTCTAATAGAGTTCTCTCTCCGCCACGCAAAAAAAGCAGGGCGATTGCCCTGACCGAAAAAACGAGAGATGTTCGCCTACGGCGAAAATTCGCGCGCCCTCGCCTGGTGTGCAAGCACCCCGATCTTCGGGCGGCGAAACCGAACTCTGCCTTGCTCTGCAAGGCTGAGTTCTAATAGAGTTC
>JAZNAM010000073.1:0-25826 GCA_045586515.1 Eubacteriales bacterium | reverse complement strand
TCCCTCCTTGTTTTTTATGAAAAAAGAGCCACGCGCACCCGATCTTGGGTGTTCGTGGCTCTCATCTCTTTGGATATTGGCTCATTTTTATTCAGTTTTCACGTGCCAGAACGCACCGCATCTCTTGCAATGAAAGGTGAGGCCTTCAATCCTGCTTTCTTTCAGAAGGCCTACGCCCTTCAAACGCTCATTACAGTGAGGGCACACGATCTTCGTGATCTCCGTTTTTGCAGCCGGAGTGATGGAAATCGGCATACTTTCACCTCCTTATAGTGCATTTTAGCACAAAAACAGGTGCAATTTGTATCCCTTTATATCACTTGAAGGCGTTTTCGGTTACAATTCGACCGTTTTTCACCACAAAGCCGCACATTTCTGCAAGCGCCATCTTTTCCGCCTTACTGACCTTGAGTGCAAGGATATAGCGAAGCAGCTTTTTCTTAGCAGTCGCAGCGGTCATTTTCAAGTCGCCGTCGCGCAAAGAGTATCCCTTCGCGCAGATCAGCAGCAGCTTTTGCTCCACAGGAACGTTGAGCGCGTTGATCGCGGCTACCGTCTTTTTGCGCTTACTTCCCGCCACTGCTTTACCGTCCAGCCCAACGTCGGAACGAATACCCGAGGTAACGACCTGCGACAGCGCCAGCGTCTCTACGCCGAGTGCCGAAGCAATCAGCGCCTTATTCCCTGCTACGTTCGCACCCGTCGCATAGGAGATTCCCAGCTCGCGGTAGGCGTCGTACACACAATCATACGCCATGGCCCGTTGCTCAGCGGTAAGGCGTTGATACTCGCTGCGCGCAAGTAAAGCGTCAAGCGTGCTTGGCAGCGTTGCGTAATACGCGGAAATCGCCGCCTGCTGCTCCTCGTCGAGCGCAAACGTTTCGCCCTCGTAGCTGTACTCAGTCGGCACAGAACGTGGCAGGACGCTGTACCCGCCCTTCAGGAGCGTAAGCATCTCCGTGCGCGTGTTCTCCGATACCCCGCCTTCTATCTGCTCGTCGAGAAGAAGACCAAGCATAAAGGATGCTGTGTCGCCGTCCCCATCTTCAAGTGCGCGATAAAGATCCGTACGGTAATTCTTCTCATAGAAAAGATCATCAATGCGATAGGCAGCACGCGGCGCGAAGCGCTTTGTAAGGCCATAGAACGCATTGTATATATTTCGGGTAGGTATGCCCTTGATTTGACCTGCCGCATACGAAAGCTTTTTCATGCTCGATGCAATGCTCGTGACAGAGTGATCGGTGAACACATCGCCTACTGCATCAAACACCGCAACCGAAGCGTTAAGCAAGTCGTTCACGGCCGAATACGCATAGTTGTCAAGCTCGTAGCCGTCCGTCATACGCGAATAAACGTCACGGACAATCGGCAAGCCGCCCATCATATTACCAAGCGTGTCCAGCGCAAGCGTCTGCACAAGGGGCTCTTCCTCTTTTTCCTTGGCATAAAGCCAGCGGAATGCCTGTGCAATAGCCGCCATAAACGCCGCCTGTACGACAAGGGCTGCAACCGCCTTTCCCGCACGCTTACTGACTTGTTTTTTTCTCGTCTCAAGTGCTGTTTTGGCATCTCCCGTTGCATCCTTCATCTTAGCAGAGATCGCAAACAATTCCCCGAAGCCATCGATCACGCGCCCCATCATTTTCATGCTGTCCGCACTGAACATCGTGACGGTACGCGCGATCTCATTTTGAGAACGCATCGCGCCCGAGCGCTCCGTTGCAATAGAGTTTTGCTGCGTTTCAAAGATCACCGTTTGAAGCAACGACGCCGCTGCTCGCTTGTTGGCATCGGTACCGATCTTAGCGCCGCCGTTTTTCTCCACCTGCACCTGGCACGCGCCGAACAGGCGCGTCACAACAAAGCGGTCCACCATGCCGATGGGCGCCATCAAAACGTCGCCGACCTTGTTGGTTGCATTTGCGGCACCCGACAGAACCTTCGCACGCGAATCCAGCACGCCCTGTGCCTCAGCCGCAACGTTGTCGTAGTTACGCAACTTCGCAAGCGAGCTGTACGCATCAATGTCACGGGATGATACAAACCACCCTCTCGTGATGCAATCGGCATCCAGTTGGCTATACGCCGCAAAGAAAGAGGACAGCTGCGACACCCACACCTTGGGGTTAGCGCCCAACTGATACTTGGCATAATTACCTCGCGTCTTTCCAAGAACTTTAGAAAAACCTTCAGGAGCCGGTGAAACACCTTGCGCATCTGCAAGAAGCTTTTTGAAGTATTTGTTTCCGTTTTCCCAAACAGCTTCGCTGGCAGTAGCGACGCTTACGGGCTTGTTGGCGAACTCAACGGTATCCAGATTGTAGATCTTGTCGTAAAACTCAACTGTGGGAGAAAGATACGCATACTGACACACACCGCGCAGATGTCTGTTGAAAACGATATCTGCCGATTCGATCACAAGTTCCTGTTTTGCACCTTTCACCGTATTCTTGTTAAAGGATGCACGACTTACACGATCAAGTTCTGCTTGCATTTCAGACGTATCAACGCTGCGCGCAACGTTTGCCCTGCGGATGGGATAATAGTACCCCTCCAACGCATTTGTGAAGCCAAGGCGCTGCATATCGCGCTCTGCTTTGAGTTGCTTTGCTTGGTTGTTGTATACCTTTTCCAAAATAGCAACATATTGCTTATCAGCATCAGTCAGCATACGTTCAATCACGGCGCGCTCCTCATCCGTAGCTCGGATAAGATCCTGCTCCGTGACGTCAGCGTCCATACGAACGAGCGCGTCCACTCGATGCCAGGTACCCTTCCTGTCCTTGTACTTGAACCCCGAAGCGGCAACACCTGCTTTGGCTTGCTCACGCTTCATCGTCATATACAAGCTGATGAGCGTAATGCGAGAAATCTTATTACCCCGATATTCGACGTCTTCGTCGTATGCGTTCTTCAGATAACGCTTGTTCTTTTTGAGAAACGCATCATACTCGGTACGGATCTCCATTTCTGCAACCTGTGCATTTAGAGAAGCGACACGCAGCTGCTCGTGCATTTCCGTGAAAAAGCCATGCTCGTATCCGTCCATCATGCGCGACAGCTCAGCGGGATCCGCAAAGTTTTCGTTGTATTTGAGAATCCACTTGCTTCGCAGCATTCGCTCTCCGATGCTTTGCGGTCTCGCCGCTTCTGCCTGAAGCTTTGCAACGTACTCCTTAGCAATCGGTAGCGCATCTTCCCACTTTCCATCTCGCCAAACCTTGTTGTAGTTCTCTACGAGGTGAATGAAATGATCAATGATCTTGCTGGCAGTGCGAAGCTCGTCCGTACTCATCACACCCTCGGCAGACGCTATCTCACGCATTGCCTCGGCGATCTCTTCGCTATACTGTTCTTTCAACAACGGGTTTTCAGATGTGTACCACGTCGTAAGATCTCCGAAAATCTTACGAATACGCGTCGGATAAGTGTTGCCACGCCATTGAATGTTGGAAAGCTGTTCGATGGACCCCTTGAATACTTCACTTCTGTATTGAGTGGCATTTGCAAAGGTTCCAAGCTTCAGATCCTTCATGCGTTGAGCCTGTGCGGTCAACACACCGTTGAGTTTGTCTCTACCCTTCACGTTATCAAGATCTGCGCGAAGACGCTCTGCTCTCCTTGAAAGATCCTCGGTACGTTCTTCCACACGTCTGGTAAACTTGGATTTCGTGCCCGCTTCCTTATACGCGCGGAGTATCTCCTCCTCTACCTGCGCCACCATACCGTTTATCTCATCGTTTGACAAATTCTCAAAAACGAGCGTATCAGTGCGCGCTCTTGCAGCGTAAGTAAGCTTACCGTAGCGCTTATCGATCTCAAGGAGCGCTTCCACCGTTGCCATACCCCCAAGACTTTCCAAGCCGGACACCGATTGCGCCACTTCGGACACGAACAGATCAAGCGGATATTGTCTCTCTCCCTCTTTTCTCGCCCAGCGATCAAGCAGACGCTTCGCCTTTTGCTGATCGCAAAGCTCCGTAATGCGCGAAATCTCCTGCGACGTAAACGTCAGCGAATGAAGGCCTACATGCAAGGAAGAAAGCTGCTCGCGCGCAACCGCTGCATCGGGCGACTCCTGCTTGGCGTCCACCATCAGCGTCGCCACCGTATAGCGTGCCATATCGCGTGCAAACGTCTTTCGTTGATCTGTCGTTGCACAACGGTTGAGACCCGTCCACAACATTTCTGCCAACTTCGTGCGAGACTTTTCGGAAAGGAAGCTCGTTCCGTTAATCTCCCTGATCACCTGGTAGGCGGCACGCTTGGTATACGCCCTGTCGCGGAAATTGTCCGCCATTTTATAGCGAACTTCACCGTCTGTAATGCTGTATTTTTTTCCCTGATGCACATCGGCTTCCACCCGAAGAATCAGATCGGGAGTGAAATCATCTGCACCATCCAACAGCTCCTTGAGGGTGTAGCCCTTCTTAGCGCCATCCTCTGGTAGCGCGTGGCGTTCGTTCGATGTTTTTTCAGAATTTGTATTGACTTTTCCGGTAAAATCGGGTATACTATTAGTAGTAGCAGATATGTCGCTCCTGCGGTCTTGTGCCGCATAGGATGTATCTGCTACTATTTTTTTGCCTTGGATATTTACGAGATCATAGAGAAGCGCCACACCAGATTTCGTGGTTCCGACAATTATATCCGCCTCATAACCGCGTCCGTCGACCTGAAATGCAACCACACCACGGGCAAACTCTACGAAGTTGTCGCTTCTGTCGTGTTTTGTCGCTTCTCCGATATAATCCCTTGCCGCCTTCAAAAGTTCATCTGCGTTTCCAAAAGCATTGCTTTTATCGAGAAACGCTTGGTTACTAAATCGTCGAAGGGTAGCTGCGCTCCTGGATTTTACCCATTCACGCGTTGTGCGTTGGTTAATACCTATTGTCTGTCCGTTGACCTTGACAAAATCGGCAAACTTCGTTCGAACAATTTCTGCGAGAGTGTCCACAATATCCTTCGGGGTATCGGTAGCACTTACACCAGAAGGCGCATCTACTTCCACAAACAAGTTTCCGTCTGCATCTTTTTTTATAGCCAGGCGCGAATTTTCCTCTACCGTAACATGCATGTTTTCCTCATTCGTGCGCGTTACGGCTTTTTTTGTTTCCGCCGGGCGGGGGTCAAGGGCATTGTTGCCTTGGTTGTAAGCGGAAAGCTCGGCAAACAGCTTTTTGTACTGTCGCAGCAGCTTGCGCGCCTCGGCGGGCATACCCTTCAGGTGCTTGTAATCCTGTGCCGCCTTGGCAAAGAAGGAGATCAGCTTGCTCTCGTATTGCGGCTCCTCGGCAAGTATGTACGACCAGGCATCCACCTCACCGAGCACGTCCTCGAGGTAAGCAACACCCTGCTCTTCCTTGACGATACCTTCAAGGATCTCGGCAGAAAGATTGCTGCCTGCATAATGATCCTCATATCGCTCGCGAATCTCCTTTGCACGATCGGGGTTGTTTTTCTCGATCGCACGGTATGCAGCATCAAGCAAGCGTCTTCCCTTTGAGGTACGTGCAAACAGCGCGTGTCCGCCCTCGTGCAACAACAGCTTGCTGCGCATGCGCTCGACCGGTGCAGCAGGATCCACATAGATCGTGTTGCGACCGTCGTAAAGCGCATCGCCCTTGACCGTTACGTCAAACACCACGTTAATGCCCGAGCGCGCCGCAACGCTTGCGTACAGCTTGATATTTTCTTCCGAAATACCAAGCGCACGCGCCTGCCTGATCGTGGCACGTACTGCCGTCCTGGCAGGATCGGCGAGCTTGTCGTAGCCGGGCACGTTTTCCTGCGCCCATACGCCGATGGCAGCGGAAGTTACTCGTCCTCGTCCTCCGTCAGTTCTATCGCCTTGTCGAGTATATCGCGCTTGTCGCTCAAAGGATTGTTCTCCAAGAAACGAATCATTTCCTGCTGCTGCCACTCCTTGGGGATCAGCAGAAACGTTGCTATCACCGAATCCGTGGTCATCCCTTTCTTCCGAAACAAATCTATCAGTTCCAGTGCCGCTTGACTCAGCTTGTTGTCCATCTTTAACCTCCATATTACCACGAATCTCTTTTATCAACCCGAGATTCTTGTCGATGATTTTGATACGCTTTATTACGCCGAAATTAGAAGCATCCAAATTCTCGTACACGTAAAAATAATCCGCACTTTGCGTGTATCCGCTCGGTTCCAATTCTTGTCCATTAGCTATCGCATCAGCATTTTTAGCCATAATGCTCGCCGAAATAACCGCGTATTCTTCCTTGGAAATCTGCAAATATCTTCTCTTACCATTATACCTCTTTTTGCCGTTTTCTGCAAGGGCTAAGCGCGCATTTTCGTCAGCATTTTCGGTGATGTTTTCGGTGCCTTGTATCTGCTCGATCACTGCACTCGAAGCAACACCGTCGCGGATCTGTCTGAGCACCCGGTTGACCTCGGAAACAGTCAACTTCCGGGAGATATAACCCGTGTCGTAGTCCACGATATAGTAAGACTCGCCCTCTTTGATAATCGCCATACGCGCACCGTCTCCCTCAAAGCGATAGGTGCCGTCGTTCATATTACGGCGCAACGTGTGCGGCATTGACTTTGCATCCTCTGCAAGCGCCGCTCTCGCTTCGCTGATGCGGCGATGCGCGGCGTTATAATCAGCAAGGTCCTGCTCGTTTTCCACAAGCGGATCCAGCGACGCATGGAATTGCTCGTTGGTCAGCACATCCCAGTTCTCAACACCAAGCCGCTTTCCAAGCGTGTCAAGCTCTGCCTGTGTTGCTGTTTCGCGGAAGCGATTCAGGTCTGTTGCGCTCGCTGCACGCAGCACCTCTGCTCGTGCGTGCGAGAATTTCATCGTATCGATGGTAAGGCGTCCTGTGGCATCTGCCACAGCCATACGCGTCAAAGCGCTGTTGGAAGACAGCGCACGATGAAGTGACTGTCTGAAACGCTGGCGCCCTTGCTCACTATTCAAATCGGACGTGTCCACACCCTCAAGGAGATGCTCGACGGTGAACGTCACAGCGTTACCGGCGATCTTGCCGTACTCGTTAAGCGTTTGCACGGTCTGCTCAGGGTGCATCACCAAATTGATGGCGGAGCGCTCCACCTCGGGCATCATCGTCGCAAGTGCCGACTGTTTCGAAAGCGCGCCAAGCAGCATCTTTTGCTTCGTGCTCGTGAGATCACTCACCTGAATATCGGCGCCATCGGGCACTGTGCTTTTCAGCTCGTTGTATATCTCACTCACCTGTTGCCAGGACGAGATACCCGAGGCGGTCCCCTGCTCGCTTTCCGCAAAATATTTGCCAAGCGTCAGTGCCTGATCCGCCTTGCCGGCATTGATCAGCTTATTTCCGTGTTCATAGTTGCTTGCACTCTTCGCTACGACCGAGCCTCCGCTCATGATCGCACCCGACAGACCACCGACAATAGCTGCATACGCAATCTCGCCGGGCGTTGCCTTCTCCGCATTAGGATCATAAGTAGCACGCGCAATATATGGCGAAGCCCACTCGGAAATCGCTTCCTCGATTGCTTCCCCCGCAAAGTCCTCTCCTATTTGACGAAGGACTTTTTTTGTCGCGTTCTTTCCCACCGCCTTGGCGGTGCTCTTAACTGCAGTCTTAGTAGCGGCCTTGGCGCCGCCCTTTGCGACGCCTTCTCCCAATTCTTTCAAAGCACGACCAGCAGTACCAACGCCGATGAGATTAGAAACGGCTTCAATACCGCCTTCCACTACGCCTACACCTGCGCCATAGACATATTCCTTGCCAGTCAGTTCTCCCGTTTCCTGATACGCTTCTTTTACGGCGTTGCCTGCGGCGCCGCCGCCTGCAATACCCACAGTGCTCGCCGAGATAATTCCACAAGCAACGGGCGACAGCGTGCCACCCGATGCCACTGTAATTGCCGCGCCGATGCCAACAGGAACGAGCGAGGTCAGCGACGTACCGATACCACTCGATACGTCGCCCGCAACCTTCCAACCCGTACCGGGATCAAACCACTCGTCGGCAGCGTTGTAATTCACCCAGTCGGTGGCGACCTGGCGCTCTGCCCAAGCATCTGCCCCGACAAGCTTCGCCACACCGCTGGCCGAGTAGTCCCAAATGCCCTCGATTGTAGACAGTACGCCAAGGCCGAGCTTGTGCCCCATGTAACCAAGACCACCGAGGAGCTTGCCGTTGTTGGAGCCGGTATTTGTCTCCACACCCGCATCGAAAGAAACGGGCGTGGTATTAGTAGGCCGAGATGCAACGGGGACGCGGAGATTCCCGCTTGATACCTTCGTGCGAAGCCAGTCGTTTTCCTTTTTCAAAAAAGATGAAATAGCCATTTTTTTATCCTACTCTCTTTTGTTTCGCTTTACTTGTAGGACACGGTATACGATTTGGCGTCGAACGTTCCGCTTCCCAAAATGAAGTGATGGAGTCTCTTGTACTTCTTTTCGTTATCGCCCTGCACAAGTTCATAAACCTTTCCGCCATTATAAACGTAAATGCGCTGCGTATCGGCAAAACCAAACACCTTGTTTTCACCGACAGATTTTGCGATTGCCAAGATATATTGATCAGTTACAGCTACGCCCTTCGCAGAAGTCTTATTCACGCTGAACGTGAAATTTCCATTGCCGCCAGATACAGTTACCGCGTCGCTCGGGACAGTGACCGACTTATAATGCTCATCGTAGGTCGCTTTGATTTCATTGTATTTTTCCGACGTTATCCAGCCTTGAGACATAGCCTTTTCTGCATCTTTAAGCACATTAGCGGCATTTTCGGGCGACAGTGCAAAACCAGAAGAATCAACAAAGTAATTTTGCGCGCTAATTTGATCGCTATATCCTTGCTGAATCGATTGGTACTGCTCGGGAGTGATCACACCCATTTCTCTCGCTGTGTCAACCTCGTCCCTGCTTTTTTCACCATTATAGAGAGCGCTTCTCATATCGGCATACAAATTGTTTTGATTTTCTTCATCCATTTCCGAAGCATCAAGTTGTCCGTTATTCCACTTAGCCCACTTTGCAAGAATCTGCGACCTCTTATTACCAAAAATACCCGCCGTATCCAGCTCGGCCTCCAGCGCTTCTTTCGTGGAATAATTGCCAGCCTCAATGTCCGCAACAAACGCATCATACGTTTCTTTGTTGTTTTGAGTATCCCAAGTAGCGCCGAGCTGAGCAATCGTGTTTTCGTTTGTAATTCCTGCATCACGAGCTGCTTGCTCCGCTTGCTCACGCGAAGAATACACACCCGCTTCGATGTTTGCAAGTACAGTTGCCGTCGATTCGCTGTGCTTCGTATCCAGCTCACCCTTATTCCAAACATCCCAAGAAGCCAGAATCTGCGAACGAACATTACCATCGATAATACCAGCCTCATCCAAAGCAGATTGCAATGCCTCTCTGCTACTGTAATTGCCTGCAGAAATGTCCGCGGCAAAAGCATTGCGCATTTCTTGCTCCTCTTTCACCTTTTCATTTTCGTGATAGGTAGCAGATTCTTTTCCAAGCGCAGAGATGTTGGCACCATACGAAACATCAGCCTGATATTTTGCATTTGCCTCCGCATTTGCGGCATCTCTCATAGCGCTTTCCTCGCGCGCCCTTGCGCTTTGAACCTCAGCACGCTGCGTTGCATACGCTTTTGCATCGATATAATCGCTATATCCACCGCCGGTAAGGCCCATGGATGCGACAGATTCTGCTTTCGAACCATAGCCCGACATGTTTTGTGCATAGGACACCTGCGCATCCACGCCGGCGCGCTCACGATTTACCTGTGCAGTTTTCTCCGCCTCTGCGCGGATCTCTGCGGCGCGCGTATAGGTGGCGTCCTTCTCACGCTGTAATCGTTTTTCCTCTTCTGCGATGTACTCGCTGTATGAGAGAATCTGACTCGGACTTTTTGGCGCTTCCACCCCACCATTGGCAGCATAACTTACATCGGGACTTTCGCCGCTTGTTACGGTAGTCGTGGGAATGGTACCTGTCGGCACTCCCTCGTTAGCGTTCGAACCATAGCTTACGTCAACCTCTTCTCTTTTTTTGTTATCCGTTGACATTGTTCATTGCTCCTTTCTGCGCGAGTTGATTAAGCAAATACTGTTCATATCCCTCGCGCTTTGAAATATCTCCACTCAACTGTTCATTTTGCTGTTGCAGCTCCGCCATCTGATTTTGGCGCTCAATCTCCGCCCGGATGCGCTCCACGTTATCACGCGCCCAAGGGTAGTGTGCCTTCTCCATATTCTGCCAGAAGATCAACTGCGTCTGCGGACTCTTCGGATCGCCGTATGCCCCTTGTTGGAAGTTTTGACGATTCTCCTGCCAGAGAACCTCTCTGGACTGCTCGACGTTGATCGTGGCATCGGTGGAGAACAGATATTCGTCATTGTAGTAGTACTCGCCCGCATCATCTCTCTCGATGAAGTCGTAGCGGTTGAACATATAGTTTTGCAAATTTCCACTCGCGTCACGATATGTTGCAGGACGCGGCTCGTCCGCATACGCAAGGTAGTATTGGAAGATGATCTTGTCGATCTCGGCGTATGCCGCATTTTTCATCTGACGCTTGGAGTCAAGACGGCCTGCAGCCTGTTGGATCTGCAGCTGCTTCGCCTTACCGCTCTGCGCAGAACCGTCATACTGACCTTGGAAAGAATCAGTGATGCCAAGAATTCGTTTTGCCTGGTCGTATTGACGTTCAGCAGCCGCAATATCTCTGCTGATATCCGTTTGCAGATCAATTCTGCCAAACAGGTTCGCCTGATTCTGCTTTACACGGAACACGCGCTTATACAAGGAATTATCCATGTCCTCGGCAAAATCCTCGGGCACCATCGGGAACACGCCGCTATTCATCACCTTTTCCATGATGCGGCTCTCAATCTTGTTGATTGCCATTTGCTGCGGACGGATAAACGCGCAATCGCTTTGTCCGAAAAGGTTGTCCTCTTCCGACGTGTTCTTTCGAATTACGACAGGCAATACGTTCGGCGTATAGAAGGGCAGCTTGGTCGGCTCGGTTTTCGGCACGGAGATCTCCTCCATAAGTGGCAGCAGCATGTTGTTCTCGTCGGTATAGGAGAGGTAACCACCCTCATCCTTTTGTTGTCTCCTTTGTGTTTCCATCACCACGCGGCCGTTCTCGATCACCTCGCTCATCGCAGGGATAACGCTGCCGTCCGTTCGTCGCAAGTCACGGGTGAGCTCCTCGCACGCCTCGTTTTGCAACTGGAATTTTGGTTTGTCGCAAGAGCATATCCCCTCGCGCTTACCGCACTTGCAACAGATCTTGCGCTTTCGTTGGTAATAATCCTCGATATCGAGGAGAACGACCTCATCGGACCACGCGAACTGACAGACCTTGTCCTCGTCGTTTTTGTAATAGCAGACGAATACAGTTGCCGTATCGTCGCCTTCGTTTCTCTCCGATTCGGTTCTTTCCGTCTCGGCGAAGTCAACACCGTAGCGCCGCACAAGATCTTCCTTGGTGGTTTCAAACGCAACAAAGCAATATTCCATATCCGCTACGTCATAAATGTGCGGCTGACCGAGGAAGCGGCGCGGCGACAGGCACGAGATCTTTACGTCACCCGTCGTGTTGTGCGTCACGATAGACTCGTCCCACTCGATGAGCCACACAGATCCGCCATAGATGGGGTTATAGCGCTCATCCATATCGTTGAGCTTTTCAAAGGGAAGCTCGTCGCGCTTATTACGCAAAAGCGTCTCGATGCTCTTGGCGTTGCGCTCGTTGCGCTCGCTTTGCATCTTGGGCGATACAGACGGGCTCGGGATATAGTTCGTCACCTGACTCTCTACCAGCTCATAGGTGATATTTCGAATGTGAGTTGCTTCCGTTTCGGAGCCATCCACGGCACGGCCGCCCTTGTACTGCTCGTACCACTTATCCATATTTTGATATTGCTGCTCGGCATTCGCTTTGGCGTCCTCGTACAGTTCCTTGAAAAACAACAGCTTGGCGCCGCTGTCTTCGTAATCGATCATCATAATTCAGGTAAACCTCCGTATTTGTTTATGATCAACTGCCGCTCCTCTTGCGAGGTGGCGTTGAGATAGTCTTCAAGATGGCTTCTACGATATTTCACACGCCGCGTGCTATCAGGGGCAGGCGACGTCCAGTAAATAGCAAAATATCGCAACGCGTCCGGGGAGTGCGTGATCTCGTGCGGCTCGTTCAGCGTATCCGTCGGCTTGCGCGGATCACGCTGCAACTCGGGCAGGTGACGGATCAGCTTCGTGCAATTTCTGAAAATGTGCAATCGGCACTCTCCGTTCTCGTCAACTTTTAGCAATTCCTTAATGGCGAGCCACCCCGCCTCGCGATCGTTGTTCGACTTGGTAAGTGAAAGCCCCGCTTCGTCAAAAAGTAGCGCCTTGCTCTTGCCCGTCTCCTGGGAACGATTCCACAGATCGGGCGGTGCAAGCGTCGCGTAGATCTCTTCCCCCTCCCCCGTGTAGGAGCGAATTTTCTGCGCCGCCGTACTGATCGGCAGATTACTTTCGCAAAGCTCCTTATATACGTAGCAATTACGCATGCTGTCGACGGCGATCCAGTATGCCGCGAGCATATCCAGACCGTAGTCAATGGCGATATAACGACGCCATTCCCGCGGAATGACGAAGGGCTCTACCGTATGCAGGTCGCGGCGGAATTCACCGAAATACTGCCCCTCTGCCACGTCCCACGAGCCGTAGCGCCAGCGCTTTCGCATTTCCTCTGGCAAGGAATCGAGCTGCTTCACATAATCGGGATCCTTTTCCATCAAAATCTTGTTATCATCCACAAGCGATTGGATAAAAAGGAAATCGTCGGGGTTCTCCCCTTCAAGGTATTCGCGACTCACAAACAGGCGCTTCACCCACAGAAAGCCGACGCCATCGGGGTTACAAGTCAGGTACATGCGCTTCGGGAAATCGTTTGCACCGCGCAAGCACGCCTTCAACACGTTGAAAACGAGCTCTGTGAACTGCGTCGCCTCCTCCAAAAAAATCACGTCGTATTCCTGACCCTGATACTGCAGCGCATCGGCATCGGTCGCGAAATAGGAGCACTTGATCCTGGAGCCGTTCTTAAAGCAGAACGCCTTATCAACCTCCTTAAAGGTGGCAAGTGCCGACGGCAGATCCGCACGCAGCGGCAATATGTGATTATCACGGAGATCCGTATACGTTTTTCGTATGATCAATATCTTGATCCCCGCCCACTTCAATGCCAGACGTTTGGCTTTCTCGCGCACCGACCAGGATTTGCCGCCGCCGCGCGCGCCGCCAAAGGCAACGTACTTCGCGGTAGCGAGCATGAATTCCTTTTGCTTTGGTTGTGGCTTTCCCAAGGCAATGGATACGTTCATCAGTTACACTCCTCGTCGATTTCCGCCGGCAAGCTTACCGTATACGTTACCTCGTGCTTATCGTTCATGTTGTAGTCGTTGGTCAGCACGAATTTCGCCATACCGGTATCCAGTTTGCCCGACAGTGCACCCGACTCCATCATGCCACCCGCCCACTCTTTAACGCGCGCATAAGCGGAGGCGAAACGGTCGTGCTTATAGCGTCCGTCCTCTGTGATCCCCGCCCACGCCTTGAGCGCGGATACTGAGACGCCGATGGAACGAGCGAACATTCCCATCGTGGGAAAATCATTGACAAACTCCACCGGTGTTTCTGATTTGAGCTGTCCGTCCTTATAATAGGTGCGCGTATATTCCACGTGAGAAATGGGCTTGCTAAAAAACGCGACGAGAAGATCCGCGTACCGATCCTGGTACTTCTCCGCGAAAGCGTTCCCCTGCGCGAATGTACCGTCGGGGTTGCGCCCCGTTGCGCTCTTCTCACCCTCTTTCTTTTGAACAGGCGGGCGAAGCGTTTTTTTCTTGTATTTCTTTTTCTGGCTCATTTTTTGTCCTCCTTACGCAAAAAATGAGCCACAACGCCCTCATATCGGGGCATCGTGGCTCAAGGCCTTTTGTTTATTCGTATTTCATCATAACACAAAAGCAGGTGCAATTTGTCACCCTTTATGTTTTTTCGCGCATCAGCGCAAGACCGACCGCTACGTCGTACACAAGCTTACGGCGGCGGTTATAATAGGCACGTTTAGAGATCTTCAGCTGCAACGCCGAGCGGTCGTATCCTCTCCCCTCGGCTATATCAAACAGCATGTCCTTGCGCATTCCCTCTTCGATGTCGAGGAGGGCGTTATCAATCACTCCGTTGATGCGGATGCATGTGGAGACTACCCTCTCGTCCTTGCCCGCCTCGATGGTTTTTTCTCGGCGGTAGTAATCTCCACAGATGGATTCCACGAGGTCCACTACGCTACCCGGTAGCGTATATCTTTCCCGATCGTACATTCTTCTGCGCCCCATGTCACTTCTCCCGAACAACACCTTCGTTATATCGAAGAACAAGGGAGATTGGCAGCGGCTGGTGCAGCTGCATTCTGATCAGCAAGATTGCGCCAACATCCGTGTGCGTAAGCTTGCTTGTCGGCGTGACACCGTCGCCAACGTAACGCGTGGGCGTTGTCTCCTTGCCACTGGGACTTGTGATCTTTCTGCACTGCTCACAAACCAATGTGGATATATTAAGACAGGTTTCGCAAACATTCATTGTTCCTCTTCACTCCTTTCTTTTGTTTCGTCGCACTTGCATACGTTTGTGTAAAAATGATCGGCAGCTTCGATGCAAGAGAAAACGTAGTGCGCTCTCAACTGCCTATCCTCGCTTTTGATATAGATATGGCGACCTTTTTGTGTAACAATAAGCGCCACACTCTCTATGTCAAATTCCTTTTTGTTGGTCTTTCGAACCGTAAGTACGCAGAGCACACCCAACATGCACGTCAAAATCACGATCAGCCCTGCTGCTTCAATCGCGGAAATCATTTCTTTTCCGTCTCCTTTCTCAAATAACACTTTATGGCGCGCACCGCTTCATCAAAGCCATAACAGGTACACGCCGCATAGCCTTCCTCACGGAGGATGCGTATCCACTTCTTTTGGTCCTCGGAAAGCTTGCCGTCGTCATACTTCATTTCAACAAACAAGCCATGATATTTCCCTCTCGCGCGAGGGACAAACAGATCGGGGAAGCCCGGCCGCAGTCCCGCGCGTTTCAGATTTGCGGCATTTACCACGCTGCGCTTGCCCTCGTTCGGGATGTGTACGATCGGTATATGCCGCAGATCACAATATTCAACGACGGCGATCTGTTCCGCCAGCTCGTTGCTCCTCATCGCAAAAGCACCCGCTTCCCGATGTAGGAGCAGTAATCATATTCCAGCATTGCGCCCTTGCTTCTGGTGAAACCAGGGAGAAATACGACGAGGTCCGCCGACTCGATCATAGAAAAGCAGATCCGCATATAATCGGCGGGCGTCATGCCCGTCGGAAGCGTCGCGGGGTTCAACACGACGTCTCCCTCACGCTTCATTTCCTTTTCCACAGCCGCAAACTTTTTGCGATATTGCTTGTCCCCTGTAATTTGTCCTGCTATGTAAACCTTCATTTTGTTACCTCGCCCCTGATAATTTTCTGGTAATACTCATCCCAATACGATAACATCGCCATTCGCGATGTGTTCCGCGAGCGCTTCCTCAAAGAACGCTCGAATGTTCTTCTTCGCCTTGATTCTCCAAGCGCCGCCATCTGCCTCGTGCAAAGCGAAAGAGTTCTTGTCGCTCAATCTGAAGAGGAACTCAGATTCAGGCTGTTCTACCTCGATGAAGGTTCTGAACGGCGCGAGCTTTCTGATAGGAGCGACCTTGAGGTTGGACGCGAGCATCGCGCCCTGAGAGGCTACGACCTTCTGAGTAACGCCGTCGTCCTCGACCTCGACAGAGTCCACATTGGAGACCTTCTTGAGAACCTCCAAGAGACTTGCGGTGTCGTCAGTTTGAACGAATAGAGAGCGAACTGCTATAACAAACGACTCATAGTCGTACTGGCTTCCGAAGCGGAACTTGCTACCATCCGCAACGGCGCAGAAGGGCTTTTCGCGGCACTTCTCATTATCGAGCGAAGAGACGACGGTGACCACAGTCTCGCTCTCAATGTTGATGTATAGGGGACAGATGAACTTCCCGATTTCCTGCTTTACGATTTCGACGATAGATGCGAGGTCAGAGAAGCGAAGCTGACTAGCAATGTGCTTGGTGGGGAGAATCTCCTCAAGCTTCTTGGTGCTGAAGATTCTTCCGTTTGCATCGATAATCTGAACTTTGTTTTCCTCGACGATTCTCTCGATGTCCTTTACGATGTTGATGTTTTCCATAGTTTATTCCTCCGATTTCTTGATTTGGATATAATTGGTTTCGTGTACCTCTCCGAAGATATCTGCCTGACCGTCTAAATAGCCGCAGCCGCTCTCAATAAGTTGATATGTACCGTCCATAATGGCCATAGCCATTTGAGTGTGTACTGCATTGGTGGGTCTGAGCGCTTTTTTGACGGTCGTCTTGACGTTAACCATCTTCCTGTTGTTTACAGGAGTGATGCAAAGCTCCACGGTGAGCTTTCTGGGCTTCTCGTCGGTGTTTGGGTTCTGAATATTCTCAAGGACCTTGACGAGTTCGTAGTTGATGCGTTCTATCGCTGCAGCGTTAGCAAACTCAAGAACATTAGTGACCTGTTTCATAATTTTTCCTCCAAAATATCAAAATTTTATTTCCTTTCACCGTGGCTACAAAAATCGTCTGGCTTTACATCACGATCCCCTTCTTCCGGGCACACGCAGCGGCACACACCAACAACTCCGAAAAAAGGATCATTGCGAAGGAATTTATAATGCTTACAATCCTTGCACCGTACGACCTCCACAAAATCCACCACGGTAGCTACATTCGGCACGCTGTCATCGACCTCTATGACGCGTTTAACTGTTTCTGCGTTTCTTCGAGAATTAAAAAACATCGTAAATGTAAATTCCTTGGAGTATTCCACATCCAAAGCATAATCACCGCAAATTTCTCGAATCTCTGCGCATTTACTCACCACTCATTTACTCCTTTCCGGGATCCGTGCGCACCAAAGCGCGGCGGCGCCCTTCCAGTTGGGCAAGCAATCCCAGCCCCACCGTTCATTCCAAGAAACGAACTTGTCCGCTTCGGTGGCCGTCACCTCTTCACCGAGCTCCTCGGTCATATACGCATAAACCTCAGATGCTGTCGGAGGTGGAACAGACGTGTCTTTTTTCTCGCGCGCAGGCGCGCCCGCGCCCGCGCACTCTTTAGAAAAGGTGGTGGTGGTGGTGTTAATAGTACTATCACTGCCACTATCCTTAATTTGATCTAACTTTAGACTATCCTGTGGCAACCGTTGGTTGACCAATGGTCGACCAACGGTCTCTTCGGTCTCGATATAGTGGATTTTTTCGGCGTAGGAACCGTTCTCACGGATCACGAGCAGCGCCATTTCCTTCGTGTGTGACGTGGGCTTATATCGGTCCTGTCGTATGTAGTTGTGCATCCGCCAGTGCTTGATCACGATCACGCCACTATCGAAGCGAACGAGGTATCCTTTTGCAAGCAGGATCTTTAGATCGTCATTGCTTGCGTGCGCCTTCACCATGGCCAAATTCACCTGATTGTTAAAACCGTCATCGTCGGCGCCTTGATTAAGGTGAAAATAGAGCGCCTGCGCCGCCGAGGACATTTCGATAAACGCATCGGCATCGGTGATCTTCTTGGTGAACATTCTGCGTTCTGCCACGTCTTTATGCCCCCTTTAACGTATCGGTGATCTTGTCGAGCACTGCACGAAGCTTGACGGCGGTCTCGGGCTCGGCGGTCTCGGCTTCGGCAATAACGCCAAGCATCCGCTTGTACGTCTCCTGGAAGGTTTCCATCAACGTTTTGAAGCGAGTAAGGTGTGGGGACTGCTCCACAGCCTTTGCCTTGAGCTTGTCCTCCATTGCGCGGAGCTTCTCCGCTGATTCCCTCTCGGCTGCGGCACGCGCCTCGTCAACAGCGGCCTTGATTGCCGCATCGCGTTCTTGCTCTACTTTGCGAACGGCGCTTTCTCCCTCTTCTTGCGCCTTCTTGAGCTCAGCGGCTGCCTTTTTCTCGGCTGCTGCTATCTTCTTATCCGCCGCTTCCTTGGCTTTAGCTACAGCATCCTTTTCGATCCGCTTGCGCTCTTCCTCGGGAACGGTGGCGCTCATACTCTCCATCAGCTTGATCTGCGTCTCCGCACTCTCCAGGCGGGCCTGTACGTCCTCTTCGCGGCGCTTTGCCGCTTCCGCCTGTGTCTGTGCCTCGCTGGCACGCTTCTCTGCCTCCTCGGCGCGTTTTTCCGCCTCCTTGCGCGCCTTGACGGCATCGTTGATCTCTCGCACGGACATGTTATGTGCGTCGTTGTCCTGGATGAATTTCGCACGCTCTTCGCGCGGCACGGGAAGCAGCGCCAACACCTGCGAGGGTGTCATACCCTCGAACATGGCAAAATCGTTGTTGTGGAACATATCGATCTGCGCAAGCTCTGCCTGCTCCTGATAAAGACGCATCATATTGTTGGCGTTGGAAACAGAGTACGCCACGTTGTCACGCAGCCAGTCGCCCCATTCGCCATACGGCACCTTTTCCTTTGCCTCGCACAAAAGGCGCCCAACCTCAACCGCCGCCGAGAGCAAATCTCTCGCTGCACGGTTCTTGATCAGATTGATTTCAATAGCGATTTCCCTCTCGCTACGCTCGCTCGTTATTGCCGTTGTCATTTATACTGCCTTCCTTTCTTTGACCTGCGTTCTCGCAGTCGTCTGTTTTTTCTTCTTAGCAAGCCCGCCTCCCGCCTGCACCCACAAAAGCCAATTATCAAAAAACTCTTTGGCATCTCCGTGAATAGCACAATTCCTTTCACCATGCACCTGTTGAAGCTTCCCATCTCGCATTTCGATGGTGTAGAACGGAGTGTCCGGCGCGCTCATTTCTCTCAAGAACAAAATCGTGGTCTTACATGTCAGATGTCTCTCTACATACCCGCCGACGCAATGATGCAAGGCATTTCCTTCTGCTACGATCTCTTGACCGTTTTCTGCAACACGCACCATAAACATACCGTCAGTATAGTTGTACAACAAGCGTCGGCGATCGTCCTTTTTCTTGTATTCTCTCGCAGCTTCTTCCCACTCCTTCTGCTTCTTTTGTTGCCTTATCCACGCACGGGCTGCCACGGCTTCATCGTGTGCGGCAGGTAAATCCTTGGGAAATGCCACGTTGTGAACGCTTAAATCGCGCCCGATATCGCGAGCAGTTTCCAGGTAATCGCGATAATAGGAAATAAACTGATTCGAGTGGTTTTTGCAGTACGAGAGCACATATAGCGGCCTTTTGCTCTGCAACAAATCCACAACCTCAAAAAATGTGCCTATGCTTCCACCCGAACACGTTTTTATATCAGAGAGCTGGGCCAGAGTTAAGCCGCGATCGGCATATCGTTTGCACTCACGCAAAAAGGAAAGGCGGTCCTCGTGTTTTGCCGTTTCCCTCAGATCCCGCTTAGAGAGTCGCCAAAACTCGCTGGGAGTTCTCGCGTGCCAGTTGACAACACGCGCATTCTTTAAATGAGAATACACAAGGTCGCGCGCGGCTTCCCTTCCCCCGGTTTTCATTGCAATCTCAAGCGAAGGATACTTAGCGTAATAACAAAGGTACGCCATCAGCTTGGTTGAACCGTATTCCCCTCCCTCACTATACCAGTGTTGCCCTCCGCGCCGCGGACGGAGTTTATCGAACTCCTTCACTTGGCTATACTTCAAAAAAGTCTCGTCGAGTTTTTCAAAGTTAACAAAGGTGTAGAACATAACGTTCCACATAAATCCTTGCCACGGATCTCTCGGCCGTTTGCAAGTCTTCCACTTTCCGCATTCTTGCGCGTAACTGTAATGGTTCTTGTAGAACGCCAAAGTATCAAAGCGATACACATCGTATATGGGAAAGGATCTCAACTCCATATGAAATTCGCCCTGGGATAAACGGTAATGCGCTTTTTCGACATAACACAAATGTGCGGCCCCATCATCAGTCTGATGCATAAAAGCCGTGTAGCATCTGAAATACACTGTTTTCCCACCGTCAGCAGGAAGAATGAAAATAAAATTGTTGTACCCATCAAGCGTAGAAAAATCGCGGAAGCGCCCTGCGGCACGATAAGTCACTTCCGTTCCGCACCAAGGACAATTCCCTTGCTCATTATGCTTGGCTTCCCAAAGATCCTCAAGCAGGTCACCGCTCCCCGACAATTCTTTGGTGGCAATCATTTCTTTTCCGCAACAGCTGCAAACTCCCGTGCAACGGTGGCGATCCCTGCGATAGAATATGCTGTGCCCCCAAAACAAGCGCCTGGCGCCTTCCAACTCGGAAGCGGGCACGTTCGGCATCTCTCGAAACATTTCCCCGTATGTAGAAGGATCATCGCAGTCTATGGTATAATTGCGCTTCATTACATCCCTCCGAAAAAGAGATCTTCAAAATTGAGATCCAGAATTTTCGCAGACGTCTGCGAATCCTTCTTTTCCGCCTCAAACTCACTCATATAGACCGTCATTTTCATCTCGATCTTCGCCCCGGGAAAATAAAAATTCACGGCACGAGCATACACATCAAGATCTGAAATCACGTTACCGCACCCCTTCATGATCTCCGTGCAGCAAGCGCCAACCGTTTTGTCCTGTTGCAACACTGCATCGGCAAACTCCTCATTCTGCTCGCAAAACGAAATCAGTGCCACGCGCACCGCTTCGAGCACCGCCCTGGCGTACTTGTCAGTGGCACCCTCTCGTTCTTTGCCATTGTTAAGTTTTTTAACCGCCGCAATCTGTTTTTCCGTCATACCGCAACAGCACCCCCTCTCCATTCGCACAAGACAATGCTTGGTTTCCCCTCTCGGGCTAAAAAAGCGCATTTTCCGCTCATTTGTGCCCACCCCCTGCTCCGTTACCCTTCTCGAGCACGCGGCGCTGGTAAATCGCCAGAATTTGCTCGTCGCGCATAGCCGCCACCTTGGCACGCCATGCATCTCCGGTATAAAGCGCCGCCACTGCCGCACGCTTCTGTTCAATCGTCATTGACATTTCAAATCCTCCTTGACTTCTTATGATTTTCGTGATATAATCAAGGTAACAGGGATACACCTTCCCCGTTATCCTCGGGACCTCGCAGGCCGCCAAGCTTTGCGCGAGGTTCCTTTTTTATTTTCGCCGTGCATTTCCCCACCTCACAGCCGCGCAAGGTAGGTCTTATCCACCACGCTTTCCCAATACTCAAGCTCGGACAAAAGCACCACGCTGCATGAGCCGAGTTTGCCACCATTGCAGCAACGCCGAACGGAGCGTATGATCTCTCCCGCTTTATTGATCCCAACGCCATAGCGCTTTTGGATGCCCTCTTTGTCGATCACGGGACTTGTTTGCTCCTTCCTGAGCTGTTCAAGCGCATGGGTGTATCCGTCCATATACGCCCGCATATAAGCTTCGCTTTTTTCCATAGTTCCCTCCCTTACGTTGCGCTCGTGCTCTGTTGCGCGTGGCGCATTTCTTTTTCCTCGGCGAGCAAGCTTTCCACCGTGATGCCCGCAGCGGCAAGCTCAGCCCCCTTCTTCTCATACTGACGCAGGCAATACATGTACTGACGCCGTCTGTAACGAACACGCTCTTCTGCTTGGCCGATTGCCACCAGTGGCGACGCCTTCAGGCGGAGGATCTCTTGCTCTACTTCCTGATCTGTCAATTTCTTTCTGTTTGCCATGATCACACCTCCTTCGGCATACTGACAAGATCATCAATCTTGCATCCCATGATACGGGCGATATCCGTCACCATAGCCAAGCTCGGCTGCTTGATGCCGATGATGATGTGACGCACCGCGCCCTCCGAGCACCCGAGCTTCTTTGCAAATGCGTTCTGACTGATACCGTTCTCCTCGAGGTATCCCTTGAGCTTCTCTCCCTTGAACATCTCTTTCTCCTTTCTTTTTGTTCGTACCGAGATATTGACGAATATCCGCGTTTTTGTTATAATGAACATGTGACTTGTCATTTTGTAAACAAAGCAACAAGCGGACAACCCGTGTTTCTTTTTTATATCTCGTCAGTACCCGTGTACGAATATATTTTAACTCCATTTCTGGAGATTGTCAACACGGCATCACCATTTTTGGAGCATTTTGGAGGAGTGAACAAAATGGAGAGTAAAAATTTGTATAATTCGCCATTTGTGGCGGCAAGAATAAAAGAGCGCTCTAAAATTAGAGGGATTTCTATTAAGACACTGTTGGAAAATTGCGACCTGGGGAATAACGCAATGTCTCACATGTTGCACGGCAGGGCAATTTCCGCACACTCCCTCGCTCGCATTGCCGATTACCTTGACTGCTCCGTGGATTATCTGCTGGGGCGGACAGACGTTCCCGAAATTAACCGCGGAAACACCCCCGAGCAGACCTACCAAATAAAAATAGCCGCCCGTGGCGGCGGTGTAAAAGAGGTCACCGTCACGGACAGCCAGTTAAAAGCAATTATGGATCTCCCCGAGGTTAAAGATCTCGGGCCTGATGAGTCTTGATGTACTTTTCGAAACGTCTGTAAACCTTTCTCTCCATTGGGCTTGACAAGAATTTGCCACGCTGGAGGAGCGTTTGCAGCCGCTCCCACCTGTACCCTGCTGCCGCCTCGCTGATGTCACACAAGGCCGCTATTTCGGCGGCAGAGGACACCTCGCACCCCCACAGCACACAGGCAGGTGCAAGCAACCGTGCAGCAAAGGCGTTTGCCGCCTGCTCAACAGGATCATCGTTAGACGAGGGCTCGCGATTCACAAGGCCCACAGCCCCCACGTGACCGAGTAGTACATGCCCCAGCTCATGCGCGATCGTAAAGCGCTTGCGGGGCGGATATACGTCCCGTTGCACACAGATATGCGGTACACCGTCTATCATGCAACTAAAGCCGTCTCCCAGCTCCGGGCGAGGGTCATCGTATTCGACAACGCGGATCTTCATACAGCGGCAGATGGCAAGCAGATCCACCGGGAGCGATCGCACGCCCTCTCGGTATAGGATCTCCCATGCAAGATCTCTGGACCTTTGATATAATTTGTAATTCATAGAATCACCTCCACGACTCTATGATACAGCATCACCCCGTTTCGTGGGGTATGTAATTCTTGGAAATTCGACAAAAGCCGCCCTCTCGGGTGGTGAAGGAGTACGATGAAACGAATACTCCCACTTTTACTTTGCATTTGCGTGTTAACCAGCGCTCTGCTTTTGCCAACCTTCGCTCACTCAGGCGACACCGATGCAAGTGGTGGACATGTAAATCACTCCATCGGCAAGTATCACTACCATCATGGAAAACCGGCGCACCAGCACCCGAACGGCGTATGCCCCTATGACAAACCGCTTTCTAACATAAAAATAGGAGACTTTATCGTTTTTGGCTTTTTAGGAAGTATAATTCTTCTTGTCGTGTGGGGTTTAATTTCATCTACCGTTGATAAAATTAAATGTCGCGCAAAAACCAAAAAGCAAAAAAATCGAGCAACCGCCTCCACTGTTCATCCATCTTCCAAGCCGAACCAAGAGAAACAAGATATCCGCAACGTCAAGGAAGCACCTCGTCCACCAGAACCACCCATCCCCTCTACGCATCGGATCCATCACGGCTCAGAGGACGCTCCTATATACAGCGTGCCAAAACAAACGAACATCGTGCCTCGCAGCATTCCCGCGCACCACAGCGTGCAACCCCAGCACAAGGAAGGCGTCTCGCGATTGCAAAGTCGTCCACCCTTTGTTTTGGATATCAACGCGGCATATATTCCCCCATCGCAAATCGAGCAGTATCTAATCGCTCTCAATTCCGAACGTGCAAGCCGTGCTGTAACAGAGCCATTTGAACTGTATGATCTTCACACAAACACAGACACCGAACCCTTTCGTGTGAGCTGTCGCGTCATATCCAAAAAGGGCAATATCTACGATACATCACTCACCTCTTGTTCGTGCCCGGATTACAAAATTCGGCACGCGGTATGCAAGCATATGCTTGCTCTTGCGATGAAGGTCAACGCAATTACGATAGACATTGAGCTGTTGAAAAAAGCGCCCCTTGACAGCAAGCCACAAACAAAGCATAATGAATAGTACATAGCATCAAATTTGAAAGGACACAACACTATGTATATTTCGCTCACCATTATTGGCCTGCTCGGTCTGTTTCTGTTTTTACTTCTTGGATACGTAATGCACCTCAAAGACAAACTAAAAAACACAACATTAACTCTGACCAAAGAAAGAGATCAGATGGCAGAGGAAGCAAATGCCGGGCGACGTGCACTGATGAGTCAGGAAGAACACTACGAAGCCCGTCTCGCTTTAACCATTGCTATATATGAACACGTCGCATTACTCCAACAGGAAAAGGGATTGCCTCGTAATTACACATTGAAAGAGTTGTGCCAAACAATGTACAACAACCGCGACTACTGCAATATCGCTACCCCGTCTGACATATCGAAAGAAAACGTCGAAAAGCTCGTGGAAATCGCTCTTTTGGCGGAAGACAATCTATTGGATTACTACCAAAAAGGTGGCGGAACCCGGCTTTACCGAAAAAACAAGTACGGGCAAGAAGTCCCTGTAACAAAAAAAGAACAAGCAGCAATGGACCGCCACGATTATAACTTTATCCTTGAGGAATAAAAAACAAACGAAAGGAGCCCCGTCTATGCCAAGCTACGAAAAAAGCAAATCCAGCGGTCTTTGGTCCGTTCGTTTCCGCGAGCAGGTTGACGGGCGCGAGAAAAACAAACGTCTGTCAGGGTTCAAAACCAAGAAGGACGCTCAATACGGTTACGAAGACTATATAGCTGCGCAGAAGCTCGCCGCTCAAAACGAAAAAGAGCCCAAGCCGCCCGAACCCGAGGACATCACCTTCGATCGGCTGCTTGAGCAATATATTGCGTTTAAGAGCACGCGCCTCAAGGACACAACGTTCTATGACGTAGAAAAAAAGCTTCGCCTCCGCATTCTTCCCTTTTTCAGCGGAATGAAGCTCAGGGATATCCGTCCCACAACCATTCTCGAATGGCAAAAATCGATAAGCAATTTCAGTTACGCTTACCAAAAAACGCTAATGACGCATCTCTCCATGATCTTTAACTATGGGGAAAAATATCTGGACATTCCAAACGTGGCAAAAAGGGTGGATAGGCCGCGCAACCTCGAGGCAAAAAAAGAAATGCTTACCTGGTCACCCGAAGAGTTCGCGCTGTTCGTCGCAAAAATAGAAAATCCCATTTACGAAACGTTTTTCCGTTTCTTGTATTTGTCCGGCTGCCGCCTTGGCGAAGCATGCGCATTGCAGTGGACAGATCTTGATCTTAATACGGGAAGCGTATCTATCACTAAAAGCATTACTCACAAGGCACACGACGAAGGAAAAAACTACAAAATAACAACCCCGAAGAATATTGGTAGCAACCGCACCATATACCTCCCCCGCTTTTTCTGTGAACAGCTAATCGCATACCAAAATGCTGTGGATAATGCCGGGCCCTTCGTATTCGGCGGCTCCAAGCCATTGGCTCCGACCTCCATCACCCGCATTCTCCAAAAAAGTGCCAACGCAGCAGGCGTAAAAATAATCAGAATTCACGATATCCGTCATTCCTGTGCTTCTCTACTCATTCACAAGGGTGTATCTATCGTTGCAGTCAGCCACCATCTCGGCCACAAAAGCGTCAAACAGACGCTTGACACGTACTCCCATATGCTTCCTGATGACCGAGCCATGATCATCAATGCGATCAA
>JAZNAM010000072.1:0-32801 GCA_045586515.1 Eubacteriales bacterium | reverse complement strand
TAACGGGGGTGGAGAGCAAGTTCGTGCGTACCGTCACGATTCCCGACACCTATCAAAATCTCCCCGTCACCGCGATTGCGGACAATCTTTTTGAGGAGGCCCCCTCCGTTTCTGCCATCACGATAGGCAAAAACGTGGTCACAATCGGTGAAAAGGCGTTTTATAACTGTGACGGTATTATGTCGCTTACGCTGCCTGACAGCGTTGAGCTGATTGGCATGGAGGCGTTTTCTTGCTGTGACAGCTTGCTCTCTGTTAGCTTTGGCAACGGCGTGCGCGAGATTGGCTATGCTGCGTTCCGTGGCTGCACGATGTTGGAAACGCTTGCGCTTCCCGCCAGTGTGACCTATATTGCTGAGGATGCCTTTGGCGGTTGTAACGCCGTTGACGGCGTGTATATTACGGATCTTGCCGCATGGTGTGCCATCAAATTCCAGTGTGCATCTGCGAATCCTCTTTCGGTTGCGGGTAAGCTGTACGTAAACGATGCGCTTGTTACCGACCTGACGATTCCCACAAGCGTTACCGCTATCGGTCAGTACGCGTTCTACAACATGCAAGCGCTCAAAGAGGTCACAATTCACAGTGAAGTGAGAAGCATTGGTATCGGCGCATTTGCAAATTGCGTGGAGATGGCAAGCGCCACCTTTGCCCAAAAGACCGAATGGTGGGCGTGCGACACGGCAGACGCAACCACAGGGGAGGAGATTGTGTTTGCGTCCTCCGACGTTGCTTGCGAGTACCTTGTAACCACCTACAAAGACTACTACTGGAAGCGCGGATAAGCGCATCCAAAGCTAAAAACACCGCCAAACGGGTCGCGTTTGGCGGTGTTTTTTTGTTGTTTACTGCAAGTTCCAGTTGTAATCCGAAAGGTAATAGATCTGCGTGGCGGCAGGTTTGCCGCGAAGATCCTTTACGATCAGGTGGAAGTACTCGTCGTTTGCTTGAAGCGGGAAGACTGCTTCGGTCACAGGGATGTCATTTTCTTCATCCATCAGCACCACTGCCTTGCGGCGTGTGCGTACGTTGAGATGGATCGCGCTGGCGGGGGAGGTCTTGATGTGTACGGCGCCGTCCTCGACGTAGAGTTCCTTGATTTCAGGGCCCATAGAGGCGTAGCAGTGACCTGCTTTCAGCGCGCCGATGATGTTAGTATAGGTGAGCGAGGGCGCCTTGAACATTGTCCATGCCCAAAACAGGTGACGTTTTTGGTGGTTGTCGTCACCGCCTAAGATCACCACGCGCTTGCCGTGGTTGGCAAGGTCGCGGTGCACGTGCGGCACGAAATCCAGCCCCGAGGAACGGTACGCCGCGCCGTTCGCAATCTCCAAACAGTCAATGTCGGGGAGATTGAGGTAGGTTTCGGGCGTGTTTTGCGACCAATGAGGGTGGTTGAAGGATACGAGAAACCCAAGCTCCTTGGCGCGTTTGATCGCGCCGTTTAGGGTGTCGAGCCACTTAAGTTCCAAAAGATCTGTTTTGTCGATTGTCGCGGCGCGGGCGGGGTCGGTGGCAAAGAGATTCATGTGAACGACCTCGCGCGCGGAGGTAACGATGCGCTCTCCGGCGGGGGAAACGTTGCCGCTCATATCCTTTTTGCGAAAGTCGATCTCGTAGGAGGGAAGCGTGAGAAAATCTTCCTCATCCAGATGGCGCAGATCGTGAAGAATGCCATGTTCGCTGTATGCAAAAACGGAATATCCTCGTTCACGGTACATGTTTTTGAGCTCCTCGGGGGTAAAAGCACCGTCCGAGAGCGTGGAGTGGCTGTGCATGTTCGCTTTGTAGAATTGTCCGTCTTTTGGGAGCAGATAGATTTTCATGGAATCTCCTTTGTGCTGGATCAGATTTCAATCGCCGCGCCTAAGGGGAGCGAGTAAATCAGCGTTTTGTGCGGTGCCTTTCCGCAGATCTCTGCAATGGCGCGCGCGTAGTAGGAAAGCTGCTGCCCATGGCGTGCACGAAGCGTATCGGCGGCTTTTTTAGGGTCGCGCAGCTCCTCGTAGGTGAGGCGGTCTGTCTTGTAGTCGCACAGGATGATATTGCCGTCCTCGTCGTAGAAGAATAGGTCGATGACGCCTTGCACGGCAAGCTGTTCGCCCTTGATGTGTGCGGCAAACTCGTCGGTTGCAAACTGCGCGGCGGGCAGGAATACGTGGAAGCGCGTTTCTCGGTGCACGCGTGTCGCGTGGCGAAGCGCGCGGTACAGATCGCTTTGGAAGAAGCGCGTGAGCTCGTCTATGCGCACGAGATCTTTCGTTTCAGGGGGGAGATAGCGCTCGCCGATGAGGTAGTCAAGCTCTTTTTCGATGCCGTGTCGCTCTACTGCGTCAAAACGACAGAACTGTAAGAATTCGTGCGTTGCCGTGCCGCGTTTAGCGGCAAGTGTTTCGCTATCCGTAGCGCCAAACAGGGGCATGCGCTCGAAACTGTGAAGCAGGCGGTCAACGTCTGCTTCGCGTACCGCGTCGGGTGTTGCCGCGTCTGTGTCGTATACGTCGAGAATACCGGGGGAAAGGCGAGAAACGGAGAGCTTTGCGGGCAGATGCGCGAGGCGCGCGTGGGGGTACTCAAACGCGAAACGCCCGCGCAACATATCGCAAATTTCCGCACCGTTTGCCACCTGATCGGCATCTTGCGTGATGGTGGTAACGGGTTCCTCAATCTGATCGGCGTTCACCACGTCGATGCACGCGTAGCGCGTGTGACCCTGGTCGCGGTAGAGTGCCGCGAGGATCCATGCAATATAGGAGTTCGCGGTTTTCGTGTGCAGATCGGGTACGGGTGAGCAGGCGGCAAGCTGTGCCTTTGCAAGGGTGTCTTTGGTGTTTTTAGCGGTGACGTAAAGACGTTCCCTTGCGCGCGTGAGCGCCACGTAAAGCACGCGCATTTCCTCTTCGCGTGCTTGCTCGGCAACCGAGCGCGCGATCATTTCGCGGAAGAAGGTATTGGTGCGCGAGAACGCGCCCGCATTGGAAAGACGCGTTGCGCAACCGAGCGCCGCATCGTGGAGCAGGTGCGCGCGAAGCTCGCGCCGATTGAGAGGGGCTGCCGTGTTCACAAGGAAGCACACGGGGAACTCCAGTCCCTTGGAGCCGTGAATGGTGAGGATGGAAACCGCGTTCTTTTTGCTCTCAATCGCGGGCATTTCCAGTCCGCTTTCCATGATGCTCTCCACGTATCGGACGAACTGATACAGCCCCTTAAATCCGCCCGACTCAAACGTGCGTGCGTATTCGTAAAGGCGTTGCAAATTGGCGCGGCGCGCACTTGCTTCCTCCTTGTCGCTCTCTGCGTGACCCGCGAGGGACAGGATCGCCGTTTCGCGGTACAAATAGCGCAAAAGGCGGTCAACGGGTAGAGAAACTGCCTTTTCGCGCCATGCGGCAAAACGGGATTTGAACTCTGCCACGCGCAGTGCAAGCGGCGTGTGCTCGTCCCCGTTATAGGCCATAACGGTTTCGTAGAGCGAGCGCGAGAGATCACAACCCGAGCGCAGACGCACCAGATCCTCCAGTGTGAAGCCGAAGAAGGGAGAGCGGAGCGTGGCGGCGAGATATACGTCGTTTAAGGGGTTATCCAGCGCCGCGAGCAGACTGTATACGCACAGCACGTCGGGGTTTTCAAAAAAGCGTTGGCGCGAGGAGTCGTTCACGGGGATATCATACGCGGAAAGGCTTGCCACAAGGTCGGGGCAAATGGCGCGCGAATGCACCAGTATTGCAATGTCGGAATAGGAAATTTCCTTGCCGTTTGCAAGCTTTTCTTCGCGCACAAGGCGCGCGATTTCGGATGCCACAAAGCGTGTTTCGGGCGTGCCTTCCTCACGTGGGGGTGTTTCGCCGCGCTTTTTCGGGGGAGAGGAAACGAGCACGACGCGGCATTTTTCCTCGCCTGCGTTCTCCTTTTTGGCAAACACCAAATCGTCCTCTTTGGTGTAGCCGATGCTCTCGGCGACAGAGGAAAAGAGGGCGCCCGATACGGTGTTGGTAAAGTCGATAATGCTCCTATCACAGCGGAAGCAATCGGACATGAAGATGGTGGCCTCGTTTGCATCCTTTGCCTCTGCCAAGGCGGGGAATGCGCGCTTGTAGCCCGCAAAAACGGCGGGTTGTGCACCGCGGAAGCGGTAGATGCTTTGCTTGATGTCGCCCACCATAAAGCGGTTGTTTGGCTTGGAAACGGCGCGGAACGTGGCGTCCTGCATGGCGTCTACGTCCTGGTACTCGTCAATAAAGATCGCGTCGTAGCTCTCGGCAATCTCGCGCGCGATGGGGGTGGGGGTGCCGTCCTTTTCAACAAGCAGACGGTAGGCGGCACGAGATACGTCGGAAAATTCCGCGATCTCGCGCTGTGCCTTGGCGGCGCGGTAGGCGGTGTCAAAGCGGGTGAGCGTTTCGTGCAGCGTGCGCAAGAGCGCGGCAGAGTTAATGGCGCTCTTGCGGATTTCCGCTTCGTCAAACGCCGCGAGTGCGGGGGCAATCGCCTTCCACGTGTCGCGGAACAGGAAGAACACCTTGCGCAGTGCGGCAAACTCCTCGGATTGGCTTGGCGTGCCCGAGGGATCGTCGGGGAACGGCGAGGTGAGGGTGTGCTGAACGGTGCCGTAATCCCTCGCCGCAAGCGCTGCAAGCGTCTTTGTGCAAAGGTCGCGGTAGGCATCCATCATGGGCTGATATTTTTTGCGCAGCGCGTCGCTGTTTTGCTCGTGCTCCAACGCTGTATACAATGCGTCAAGCACAGTTTTACCCTCCGTTGCAAGGCAATGTGCTTCCTTTGCAAAAACGGCGCCAAAGGTGGTGTCAAGCACGTTGTCGCGGCTTCGCTCGATCTCCTCGGCGGAACGCGCGAGAAAATCAATGCCGTCGGGGTAGCGGAGCAGGTCCGTGGCGATTTTCAAAAGTGCCGCGGTGAGATCTTCCTCGGTGCGAATTGCGGAAAACAGATCGGCAAGCTCCTCAAATGCTTCACATTCGCGGTACATGGCGTCAACCGTTTCATCCATGAGCTCGTTGCGTAGGGAAACCAGCTCACTTTCATCCGCCATGCGGAACGAGGAGGGGAGTCCCGCCTGTTCAAAATGCTGTTTGACAATATCGAGGTAGAAGGAGTCGATTGTGGAGATCGACGCGCCGCCCAGCAACATGAGTTGGCGCGCAAGATGTTTGTTGCCGAGATTTTGCTCAAGCTGCTCGGCAAGCTTTTTTTCGATGCGGTGGTGCATTTCTGCCGCCGCCGCACGCGTGAAGGTGACGATCAGCATGCGCGAGATGCTGGAGGGGTCTTTCTCGTCTGCAAGCGCACGCACAATGCGCTCGGTCAGCACAGCGGTCTTGCCGGAGCCGGCGGCGGCACTCACGAGCAACGTGCGGTTCTTTTCATAGATCGCGCTTTTTTGCGCGGCTGTCCACTCGCGTGCCATTAGAACTCTCCCTCCTTGGTTTTTCTCGCCACGCGGCAAATGGCGGCAAACGCACAGGTGTTGCACTTGAAACGGTTGCCCTCGTTGGAGGGGCAAGCCGTCGCAACGCCGCTTTTCATATCCTCGGTGATGGTGGTGATGGCGTTGGCGAGATCGTCGAACATGACGGCAAAGCCCTCTTTGCTGAGCAACGCCTCTTTTTTCTCGTCGCGCAGGGATGCGCTGTGTGAAGCGGCGTGCAGAACGTCCGCTTGGTCGAGCAGAACACCGCTTCGGGCAAGGGAATCCTGTGCCTCCCTCCAAACGAGTGCCGCATCCTTGGCGGCGGGGGTAGTTTCGGCTTTGATCTTCGAGGAGAAATAGGTGACACCCGCAGGGCGTAACGTGGTGCTCGGTGCAAGGCGTAAGCGTTTGTTGAGGGCGGGGTGGGGCTTCTCGCAAAGCGCCATGAGGTATAGCGGCATTTGCAAGGACGTGCCCTTTGCCACGTCCTCGGGGGAGAAGCTTTTCTCGCCCGTTTTGTAGTCCACCACGCGCACGTACGCATTGCCCGCGCCGTCGCGCCAGAGGTCGAGGCGGTCGATTTTGCCTGCAAGCGAAACCGTGTCGCCGTTTTTGAGCGTTACGCGCGGATGCGCTTCCATGTCCGAAAGGTCGAATTCAGTGAGTGCGGGTGTGAAATCGCTATCGGCAAACTCTTGCGAAAGGGAGCGAATAACAAGCCCCGTTACCGTAGTAAGTCGAGAAAGAAGTGCATCGGAACGCGGCGTGAGGTCGCCGTTTTCGGCAACGAGTGCGTCACGGTAGGACGTGGCGATCTCGCGCACCACGTGATCGAGCTTTTCCTCATCCCACGCGTGCAGCTCGGTTTGCTCCTCCTTGGCGCGCGACAGGACGTGCTCCAGAATGTGGTGCACGAAATTGCCGCTGTCCATATAGGAGGGCGCGGTGCTTTTCTTTTCGCGCAGTGAGAGGATGCGGTCGCAATAGTAGGCGAAGCGGCAGTCCGTATAGCTCTCCAGCGAGGACGCGCTCACGTGTGAGCGTTTAAAAATATCGGTGGCGGTTGCCTTATCAATGCTTGCATTTGCCTCGCGAACGGGTCTGGAAAGCGCGTCGATGGCGGGGGTGTGTTGCGATGCAAGCAGTGAAAGGATCGCCTCGCGCTCCTCGGGGGTAAACGAGGAGAGGTGATCGAGTGCCGCAGACGCGGAATAGGTGTTGCTGCCTGCCGCGCGGTTTTCAAATATTTCGGGTTCAAGGTCAAGCAGTTTTTGCGTGCGTGTTACCGCAATCGAGGGCATGAGCGCCGAAGCGGTGAGCGATGCCGTGGAAAAATAGAGATAGAGCCCCTCACGGGGTGCATTGAAGGCGCGGTGTAGGAAAAACAGCTCGTTTGAGGACTGGTCCTCGCGTGCGCCCGGGAGTGCAAGACCGAGTGCGGCAAGGCGCTCGCGCTCCGCCTCGGTGATCAGGGCGCTGTCCTTGATAGGCGCGGGGAACTGCCCCTCGTTGAGACCCAGTACGATCACGTGCCCCGGATGATCGGTGCGGAGCATAGAGGCAGAGCCCACCGTAACCTCGTCAATGGCGGTGGGGATCGTGCCGATATCAGTGCGTGCAAAGACGAGCTTTAATGCGTCAAGTAGCTCCGTGACGGTAAGGACTTCCGTGCCAAGCGAAAAGACAACGGATTCCAGTGCGTCAAGCGTTACGTTATACAGGCGAGAGAGTTCTTCCGCTTCGCGTATAGCACCTGCCTCGAGCATGCGCTTTGCGCGCTCGCGCAACGTGCCGCTCACATCGAGCGCCTGCACATAGGCATGGAGTGCACGGCACATTTCGGTGGCGTTTTCGGCGGTATCAAGCGCCGTTCCCAGTGCGAAAAGCGGTGTATAAAGCGCTTCGCGCGTGCGGTTGGCGCCCTCTAAAATATGCTCGCCGCGCGCGCTGCGCGTGGGCGTGAAGCCGTCGGGATTGCGCGAAAAAGCTACCGCGTACGCACGTGCGCCACGCGGATGCCAGAGGTTGACGTACTCCTCAAAGCAGTTGACGTCATCGGGGGAAACGTCACAAAGCCCCGTTTTGGCGTAGGCGATCAGATCCTGGTCGCGCCAGCCATAAATGTGAATGCGCAAGGCAAGCAAGAGCAGCTTGATGAGGGGGCGCACGGTGACGTCGGTCTTCTCGGAGAGATAGAAAGGGATGCCGTCACGCTCAAGGGCTGCGTCCAGTATGCCGATCCAGGCGGATGCTTCGCGCGTGACGATGGTGATGTCACGATAGCGTGCACCGGCGCGAACTAATTCGTGGATTTTGGCGACGGCGGCGTCTGCCTCGGCAAAAGGATCCCCACAAACGGTCAGTGTTACGTCCTGCTCGTCATAGGAGGAGAGGGGGGGCGCCTCCATGCGGAACAGGTTATGCGCGAGATACTCACGCGCGCCGTGCGGTTCGTGCGCGGGCGTTGGAATAAGCTCGGGCGCGTCGGAAAGTGCCGCGAGCTTGGCGTAGGTATGCCTTGCTGCGCGCAGGTGCAACCCGTCGTCCTCGGGGTTTTGCAACGGTGTGGTGAAGGTCACGCTTGCGGCGTGCGCTACCAGGGTCCCCAGCATGGCGTGTTCTTGCCCTGTGAAATCGTGAAAGGAGTCTACGAAAATATGCGTGTTGGAGAGAAGGTCAGCGTGCTCATCAAGGCGCGCGGCGGCGCGCGAAAGGTCATCGTTATCCCCACCAAAGGACGTCGCGAGGGAGCGCTCAAAGGCGTCCATTACGAGGCCGATGTCAAGGAGCTTGGCGCGCAACGGCTCTGTCTCGGGCAACTCCTCTGCCTTGGTGGCGAGGTCTTCGGCACAGATGCAGTGCGCGTGGTAGCGCGTTGCGGATTCGAGCATCATGTCGCAAAGCCGCACCTCATGCGCGTGCCCTTTGTAGCGCGTCAGCTTGTCCGATTGCTGTCGCAGGGCGTTCCACATGACAAGTGAACGAACGGGCGGGGTTACCGTTTGGAAGCGGTGACCGCCGAGCGAGCGGAAGATGCGGTTGGCAAGGCGCGAAAAATTCACCACCTCGAAGGAGAGTTGGAAATTTGCGGGGAGCTCGCGAAGCATACGGCGCTCTACGGCAACCGTTTCCTGTTCGGGGACGAGCAAAAGTACCTCGGCACCTGCCTCAAGCTTTTGCCGAATATCCTCGGTGAGCGCGCGGCCGGTTTCGTCACTGCCCGCACGAAAATAGAAGCGGATCATGCGTGCTCTCCTTTCTCCAACAGGGTGAGGTTGCGCAAAATGGTCGGTTTTCCGCGCCAACTATAAGCGCGTTTGGCAAAGTCATCATCCGACATTTCCCGTACCGTTTCGGCATCAACGTGCGAGATTGCCCCCTCGGAAAAGAAGGGGATCGTGGTGTAGATACTGCCACTTGCAATAGCGCGCCTTGTGATGGGGCAGGCTTCTTGACACACGTCGCACCCCCAGGCGCAACCGTGTGCCAAAATACGCGTGCGCTCCTCATCGGTGAGCTCACCTTTTTTTTGCGTGAGTGCGGATAGACAGCGCGAAACGTCGCCTGAAACGGGGCAAGCGGCAAGGCAAGCGCCACAGCCAAGGCATGCGCGTGCCTCCTTGGCGGGCGCGTCGATCACGGCGCTTGTGACGATCTCGCCAAGGAATACGTAGGAACTGTACGCGTCGGTGAGGAACAGATGGTTTTTGCCGTAGTAGCCAAGACCTGCCCGTACTGCCGCCTCGCCTTCTGCGATTGGGGAATGGTCGGTGAAGCCCGCAAAGCGGTGTGAAGGGAAGCTTTCTCGCAAAATGGGGAGAATTCTGTCAAACAGTTCCGAAAAAAAGAGATGGTAGTCGCGTGATACGGCGTAGGCCGAAATATTTCTTGCACTATTTGCACACTCTGTGGTATAATAGGGTACTACAAAGAGGAATGCCGTGCCGTCCTCGATCCCTTCGCGCGAGAGAAGGTAGGGCTTGGTTACGCTACACGCGGAGAGGGCTATGGGCGCGACAAGAAAAATGCCTTGCTGTGCAAGCAGGTTTTTGATCGTTTTTTCCATGGCGCATACCCCCTTTTATAATAGTTAATACTATTATAACACATTCGCGCGTGCCGCGCAATCGGATTTTCCCAAATTCAAGCGTTTTTTGGCGCATAATCATCAAATCTTCACAAAGCGGGCGTATACTGGATGCACATACAGAAAGGAGAATCACTATGAACAACTCCGATGAATTTAATAAGAATATTGAGATTCCCGTAGAGGAGGGCGCTGTCGATGCGCCCGAAGCAGAGCCGATCACACAAGACGCGGAGCAGTCCGCGTGCACGCGTGTGGAGTGGCACAGCGTTTCCTATGCTGCCGATTCCGATGCGGTAACACCCAAAAAACAAAGGCGCGTCCGTGGTAAGCAGATCGCGGTGATTGCGGTGGTGCTCACGTGTGCTATTTTGATCTCACTGTTTGCGGGTGTCGGTGGTGCAATGCTGGCGCGTTACTACTTGCTCGACGATAATATTGCCGGCTTACAGGGGGGGGCTCCTTCCTCCGGTGACGTTGTATTTGGCGAGCAGGGTGGTACAGGAACGAGCGGCACGGGAAATGAAATCACCCAGCAGACACCCTATCCTGCCGATACCGAGGAGTATGACTACGCGGCGGCATACGCCTCGCTTCACAAAAACGATGGCAGCACGCTGGTTGGCTCGAAAAACGGCTCTGCCGGTGACGCGGCAAAGTCGCTGATTGAGGTGACAGCCGCCGTCAAGGACAGCGTGGTGGAGATCACCACCTCCACTATCTCGAACCGTGGCACGATCTATGCGGGTGCGGGCAGTGGTGTGATCATTCACGCGGACGGTCTGATTGTGACGAACCACCACGTGATCGCGGATAGCGACCAGATCGTGGTGCGCCTTACCAACGGAGAAACGTATTATGCAACGCTCCGCGGTAGCGATGAAGAGGGTGATATTGCCATCTTAAAGATCAAGCCGCTTGCAGAAAGCCCCCTGACGGTGGCGAAATTAGGCAATAGTGGCGCGCTTGCGCTTGGCGAGAGCGTGATTGCCATTGGCAATCCTCTTGGTGAGCTTGGCGGCACGGTAACAAACGGTATCATCAGCGCTTTGGAGCGAGAGGTGAACGTGGATGGCAACAAGATGACGCTGTTGCAGACTAACGCTGCCATCAACTCGGGCAACTCCGGTGGCGGTCTGTTCAATATGGCGGGCGAGCTTGTTGGTATCGTCAATGCCAAGTACTCCGCCACGGGTGTTGAGGGACTTGGGTTTGCCATCCCCATCGACACGGCGTACACCGACTCCTTTTCCGATCTGTGTAACTACGGTTATATCCGTGGCATTCCCTCACTTGGTATAACGCTTGTTGAACGCACGGGCGGTAACGGGTACAATGTTTACTATGGCGCGTGCGTATACGATGCGAACGGGCACGCCCAGTTTAAAAAGGATGACTATATTTACAGCATCGACGGTACGGTCGTGTATGCGATCAGTACCTCGGCACTCTCGGCGGTCAAAACGATTGTGCGCTCTCATAAAGTGGGGGACGTGATCCAGGTGGTCGTAAGGCGTGGAAACGAGAACGTGACCCTTTCCGTAACGCTTGGCGAATACGTGCCACAAAATTGATTTAGCGCCTTGACGGTGCGAGAAAAAAGAAATAGAGGACAGCATATATGTATCATATTTTGGTGGTGGATGATGAGGCGCGTATTCGCTCGATCATCCGAAAATACGCCGAATTTGAAGGACATACCGTGACCGAAGCCGGCGACGGCATGGAGGCGGTGCACCTTTGCAGAAACGGCAAATTCGACATTGTTATTTTGGATATTATGATGCCCGAGTTGGACGGTTTTTCCGCTTGTCGCGAAATTCGCAAGATCACGGACGTCCCCGTGATCATGCTCTCTGCGCGCGGCGAGGAGTACGATAGAATCAACGGCTTTGAGTGCGGTGTGGACGACTACGTTGTCAAACCGTTCTCTCCCCGCGAACTGATGCTGCGCGTGGAAGCGGTGATGAAGCGCGTAACGCGTGCCACCGAGGAGTCGGCAAAGCAAAATCAGATCGTCGAATTTGACGACGGCGGACTTCGTGTGGATCTTACCGCGCGCATCGTTTACGTGGATGGGAAGCGTGTGGAGATGTCCCCCAAGGAATACGAACTACTGTTTTATTTGCTTCGCAACCGAAACGTGGCACTCTCGCGTGAGCGCCTGATTTCGGAGGTGTGGGGATACGACTTTTACGGTGACGTGCGCACGCTTGATACGCACGTAAAGCTTCTGCGCCGCAGTTTGGGACGATATAGTGACTATATTGTGACGCTTCGCGGTGTGGGCTATCGCTTCGAGGAACACAAATGAGGGGCGGACGGGTAGCAAAAAGGCGCTCGCGTATCGGTGTGCGCTGGCAAATGTTCGTATGTCTTGCTCTCTTTGCGGCGATTCTTCTGGTGGTTTTATGGGTCTTTCAGGTGCGTTTGCTTTCGTTTTTTTACGAGCGCGAGAAATTCTCTGAAATACAGGGCATTGCCGATGCACTGGAACGCAAGCTCACGGACAAGGATATTGATGAGCGTGCTGAGGATTATGCAATGGAAAACGCGGTGTGTGTGTGCGTGTTCCGTATTAAAGGTGATCGCGCTGAGCGCGTCGCAAATGCCGATATCGCGCCTGATTGCGTGATCCATCACCTCAGCCCCCAACTGCTCGCCGATATGTACGAGGAAGCGTGCGAAAGCGGCGGCGTTTATGATCGGCGCTTTGAGTTTAGCTTGGACGAAACAGAGAAAAGCGAGGGACATTTGCCTCAGTTTTTGCGCGCCAAGGGCGCGGTCAGCGCCGTACACGCACGCGTGGTGGAGAAGGACGGCATCACTTATTTTTTGATGATAGACAGCGACCTTTCCCCCGTGGATGCGACGGTGCGCACGCTGGAGATGCAGTTTATCTGGATCGCGGGCATTTTGCTTGTTTCGGTGCTGCTTTTGGCGGTGCTGCTCTCACGCATCGTGGCGACACCGCTTATCATGATCACGCAAAAGGCGGGGCGTCTGGCTGACGGCGAATTCGAGGTGGATTTCTCAGGCGCTGGATACCGCGAGGTACAGGAGCTTGCCGACGCGCTCTCGCACGCATCAAACGAGATCGGCGCAACCTCGCGCTTGCAAAAAGAGCTTGTTGCCAACATTTCGCACGATCTGCGCACCCCCCTGACGATGATCAAAGGTTACAGCGAGATGATGCGCGATATTCCGGGGGAGAATACGCCTGAGAATATGCAGGTGGTGATCGACGAAACCACGCGCCTTTCCGAGCTTGTAAACGACCTGATGGATCTCTCTAAATTACAGGCAGGCACGAGAAGAATGGAGAAATCTGTGTTCGATCTCACCGCGACCATCCGCGACGTGATGCAACGCTATGATACGCTTATTCGTCACGAGGGCTACCGCTTTGAGTTGGAGTTACAGGGTGAGGCGTACGTTGAGGCGGATCGTACGATGATCTTGCAAGTTATTTATAATTTGATCAATAACGCCGTCAACTACACGGGTGAAAGCATGCGCGTGCGCGTGATCGAATCGGTTGGCGAGCGTTGCGTGCGCTTCTCGGTAGCAGACGACGGTGCGGGTATCGCGCCCGATCAGATCCACGACATTTGGGATAGGTACTACCGTGTGGATAAGGAGCACAAGCGTGCCGTTATGGGTACGGGACTTGGACTATCCATTGTCAAGGAGGCGTTGGAGGCACACGGTGCCGCGTACGGCGTCGATAGCGCCGTTGGCGTTGGCAGTGTATTCTGGTTTGAATTGCCGCTTGCCTCGCCCTCCACAAACGAGGAGTAACAAAAAGGAATACTGCGCCGTGGCGCAGTATTCCTTTTTTGCTTGCAAAGCAACGTGCTTTGTGATAAAATAGAGAAAACGGGGGTGCCCCCATTTATCGAGGTGTAAGATGAGTAACTTTTGGGTGGATCTTTTGCGTTGTCCCGTGTGCCACGCGGAAATGGCGCTTGATGGTGGTTGCCTGTGCTGTCACGGCACGCGCCGCCATTGCTTTGACCTGGCAAGCGCGGGCTATGTCAACTTGGCGTCTGCCAAGGCGTCGGGGGGCGGTGATGATGCGGAGCTGATCCGCGCGCGCACCGCGTTTCTCGAAGCGGGGCACTACGCGCCGCTTGCGCGCCAGATGACGGCATTGCTTGAAACGTATGCCCCCCACGGCTGTGTGCTGGATGCGGGATGCGGCGAGGGATACTACACGGGCGAAATGGCGCGTGCAGGGCTTCGTGCCGTTGGTATTGATCTCTCTAAACGCGGCGTGCTTCATGCCGCAAAATCCGCGAAACGGGCAGGAACGGGTGCGTTTTTCGCCGTTGCAGGCATTTTTGATCTCCCTTTACGCGATGCGTCGGTTGACGCGGTGACCAGCATGTTTGCGCCCGTGAGCGAGGCGGAGTTCTCGCGCGTGTTAAAACCGGGTGGAGTGCTCTTGCTGGCGGGTGCCGGGGCGGAGCATCTTTACTCGCTCAAAAAAGTGCTTTACGACACGGTCTACTATAATGAGCCGCGTGCGGATCTGCCGTGCGAGATGGAGCTGCTTGAAACCAAGCGCGTGCGCTACGTTGCCGAGATGGACAATGCCGATCTTGCCGCGCTTTTTGCCATGACTCCTTATTTTTACCGCACGAGCGAGGAGGGGAAGGCGCGACTTGCCGCCACCCATGCCCTTGGCGTGGACGTGGATGTCGAGATCGCCGTATATCGAAAAAAATAAAAAAGTGCCCAAACGGACCCCGTTTGCGCACTTTTTTAGCGTCACCGCCGCATTTTTCTTTTTCGGCAGGCAAGATAAGCACCGCCCATTGCCGCGCCAATGATGGGCGTGCGTAGTAGGATGCCGTACAGCTTATGTATGCTACCTGACACGAAAAGCGAGGGGATGCTGAACAAAATGAACATCCCCACCCCTGCGAGAATGCCTGAAAGGAGAGGAAACTGTCTGCCGCAAAGGAGCGCCGATAGCGCACCGCCCAGCATTGCGGTTGCATAGAGTAACGCGATGCCAAGTATACCGTGATAGCGCGCAGGGTCCTTGGTAAGCAATAAAAGGCTCGCGGATAAAACAAGAAGCAGCAAGGCCAGTGCCGCGGTGAGGGGAAGAGAGAGTAGTGCACTCTTCCACACGGAGCGTTGCGGTTGGCTTCTTGCTGCTTTTCTGTGTCTTGCGTTCATGGCTCGACCTCCCACGTTAGAACGTTGGTACATTCTATGCGGCGGGCCGGGAGAACATGCTTATTCCTCGTCCTTTTTCTCGGGCGCGATCTCGGTTGCGACAACTTCCTCGATCACCGCTGCACCTTCCTCGGTGGCTACGGCGTCTGCGGAAACCTCAGTGGCTACGACTTCTGCGATAGCCTCTGCCTTCTTTGCCTTCTTTGCTTTCTTTACCACGGGCTTTTCCTCTGCGACGGGCTCAGCTGCCTTGGGGGCTGCCACGCGCACGTCCACGGAGCGGATTGCGGTCTTGAGGAAACGGATGCGCGTGTGGTCACGGGTGGTTTCCAGCACGAAGGTCTCCTCCTTGATGCTTACCACGCGGCCGATGATGCCGCCGATGGTCGTGATCTCGTCACCGACCATGAGGTTGTTGCGCATGTCTGCTGCTTCCTTCTCCTGCTTTTTCTGAGGACGGATGCCAAAGAAATAGAATACTGCGATGAAGACAACGATGATACCGATGGTCATCAGCGTGTTGCCTGCACCGCCTGTCGCCATAAGAGCGTTGGTCATGATAGAACCTCCTTGTATTTGCACGCTGTGCATAATTTCTCTTATTATACCCCATTTGGCAAAAAAATACAAGGGTGAAATTGTAAAAAAAGCAAGAATACGGAAAAAATTCTTTTGTTTTCCATTTGGGCGCATAAAAATCGTCAAAGGAGTTGAAAAGCAGATAAGATTGTGTTATAATGATTATATATTGACTTTGTTAAAGGAGTTCTCATGGCACGTATCGCATATCCCGAATGTGGAAGGATCATCAATACGCGAGGCCTGAACGGCTGCGTGAAGGTAGAGCCCTGGTGCGACACCCCCTCGGTGTTTGCGTCGTTGCCTGCCGTTTACGTAAAGGAGGGTGACGCAATGCGCAAGATCGCGCTGCGCCGCGCTTCGGTTTCGGGCAACGTGGTATTTGCAGAGCTCGCGGGTGTTAGCACGTTGGAAGCGGCGGATGCCATGCGCGGTACGGTGCTTTATGCGCGCCGAGAGGATCTGCGTATTCCTGCGGGTGCCATGCTCATTGCCGAGATGATCGGTCTGCCCGTGTATCACGTACAAAGCGGCGAGCGGCTGGGCACGCTTGCCGATGTCATTCACCCTGCCGCCACGGATATTTACGTCATTGACACCGCGAAGGGTAGTGCCATGGTGCCCGTCGTTTCGGAGTTTGTGAAGCGCGTGGACGAAACGGGCATTTATCTTGCCCCCATTGAGGGAATGTTTGAAGCATGAGATTTGACGTTATGACGCTGTTTCCCGATCTTGTGTCGGGTGTGCTTTCGGAAAGCGTGATTGGCCGCGCGCAAAAAAGCGGTGCCATCACCGTTGCCGCGCACAATATCAGGGACTATTCTAAGGACAAGCACCGTCGCGTGGATGATACGCCTTACGGCGGCGGTAAGGGGATGCTGATGATGGCACCACCCATTTACGATTGCTACGGGGCGATCTGCGACGCTGTTGGCGCGGTAGAGCGCCGCCACGTGGTCTATATGTCACCGCGTGGCAAGGTGTTAACGCAGGCGAAGGCAAAGGAGCTCTCCGAGCTGGATCACCTCATTATTCTCTGCGGCCATTACGAGGGTGTGGATACGCGCATCATCGAAGAGATCGTGGACGAGGAGATCTCCATCGGCGACTACGTGCTCACGGGGGGAGAGATCCCCGCCTGTATTCTGGTGGATGCGGTTGCGCGGTTGGTACCGGGTGTGCTCTCCGACCCCGAATGTTATGAAAAGGAGAGTCACAGCGCGGGGCTTCTCGAATATCCCCAGTATACGCGCCCCGTGGAATTCCACGGCAGAGTGGTGCCCGAGGTTTTGGTGTCGGGACATCACGCCAATATTGAAAAATGGCGATCGGAGAAGGCAGTAGAAGTGACACGCCGACTGCGTCCCGATCTGTTGGAACAGAAATAAGAAACGGAAGGAGGATGTGACCGTGAAGGGAAAAAAGATTGCCCGCAAATTTACCAGTGCCGTGCAGAAAACAACGGACCGCGCGTATAGCGCCGTAGCAAACGGTGCGGTCGGTCGCGTCTTTTCTGCCTATCCCGAAAGTAACCGCGCGCTCTCGGAAACGGCGCTTGCGCGCAAGCTGCGCGCGCGCCGCGCGAAACAAAACGGCACGACGTTGCGTCGCGGTATTGCGCAGGCGATGGATCACAGTCCTGTGCGCGCCGCCTTCAGGCGCGCGATTGCCGGTGCCTGCTGTTACAGCATGCGTACCTTTGGCCTGTTTTTCCTCACCATGGGTGCGTACTATGGTATTGTGAATTGGCTGGTTTCTGCGGTTTGGCAAGGCGGGGCTCCCGATGCACTTTCCTTGTTTGGCGCACTCACCATGCTGATTGTCGGCGTGCTGCTTTCCTGCTCAAACGTATCCATAGGATACGCGTTGGCAAGAGGTGTGCTGACGGGTTGGGTGTTGCGCGCTATACTCGGTCTTTCCGAGGATGCACTTGCCGACATTCCACGAGAGGGGCGTCAAGCCTTTGTGCTCTGCGTTCCGCTCGGCATGTGCGCGGGTGCACTTGCCGCACTTGTTGGCCCTGCCTTGCTTGGCATTACGGCGCTGATCGCTTTGCTTGCTTTGATAATCTTCTCCGTGCCTGAATCGGGCGTGATGCTGCTTATTCTTTATGCACCGTTTGGCGGCTTTTTGCCGAACAACACGCTTTGGCTCGCGCTTGCGGCTGTGCTTGTATGGGCAGGATATGTCTGTCGTTTGATGCGCGGCACGCGCACCTTCCGTCTTGAGATACAAGATCTTGCCGTGTTGCTTGTGGTTGTATTCGTTGCGTTGCTTTCCGTGTCGGCGAGTGATGGTGCGCGAACAAACGTTGTGATGATGGCGTTGCTCATTGCCGTATATTTTCCCGCGGTGAACATGCTCTCTACGCCACGTTGGCTTTCGCGCTGTCGTTGGATGCTGATTGGCTCCGCTACGGGGGCTTCGCTGATTGCCATTTTACAATTTGTGCTTGCATTTGCCGAAACACTGCAAGGTGGGGCGGTGGCTTCCGCTTGGACGCTTTCCACTGCGGTTCGTGCAGGATTTGCGGACAACACTACGTTCGCTTATTTTACGGTGCTTGCTTTCCCGTTTGCGCTGTATGGCTTCGTGCGTGAGCGCACGCGCCACCGCATCCTTGCCGGTCTTGCTTGCGTTGCTATCGCAACGGCGGGGGCGCTTACCCTCGTGCAGAGCGCGTGGGTGGCACTCGCTTTGGAACTCGTGGTGCTTTGCCTTGTGCACGCAAAGCGCATTGTGCCGTATATGCTGTCGCTATTCGTTCTTACCCCCGGTGTGGTGGCACTGTTGCCGCATGCCTGGCGTGAGCGTCTTGCCTTCGTGATGATCGAACATTCCGATCTTTCCTTTGCGCGCGTACGTACAACGGGGGAATTCCTCTCGCGCGTATATTTTGAGCGAAGCGAGGGATTCTTCTCGCTTGGCGAGGGAATTTTGCGCATGCTGTTCGGACTGGGGCAGGGGGGCGCACAAGCCGTTTGCGTGTTTTACACCTCGCTATCCCCACAGGAACTGATGGGCAATTTCAGCTTTTGGTCGGTGAGCTTTGTGGAAGGCGGCATTCTTGGCGTTTTGTTGCCTGCGCTCCTGTTCTTCCTGTTTTTGCAGAATTGTCTATCTGCCATTCGATCCGCGCGCGACATTGATGATCACGTGCTGGCAGTTGTCGGTGTGATCATGCTTGCAGGCGTACTCGTGTTGTCGCTGTTCCGCTACGCCTGGTACGATCCTGCGGCGTTGCTTCTGTTTTTCTTGTTTGCGGCACTCATTACTGCCGACTCGCGTTATCACCGTATGCGTGAGATCCCGACAGAGGAAACGGAGCATAGCGAAACCTATGCAACGACTGACTATCGGCTCACCGCCGTTACCCCGGACCGTAAAAAGAAACGCTCCCGCGTGAAAGGAGGAAACAGATGAACCGTAATCAAACAGATCTGAACGCTCGCGCCAAGCACCGTGAAGCGGGCCGAACCAAAACGCGCAAGGGGCTTTTCCTCGCGGTGGATATTTTACTCCTTGTTGCAATTATTGCCGCCATCTTTTTCCTGGTGGTACTGCTTACTCCCCTCAACCCTTTCAAGCAGGACGAAGGGACGGCGTGCACGTTGCTTTATACGATTGAGCTTTCCAACGTGGAGGCCGACGTGATCGACCTGCTTCGCGAGGGCGATAGCGTAATAGATGCCGAAACGGGTAGGGAAATTGGCGAGATCCAGTTGAAGGACAAGCGCGAATACACCTATTATTCCGACGTGGCCGTGCAAAACGGCGATGCCTACGTGGTGGAAAAGGAGCGCGTTGTCGACAGATATACCGTCACGCTCACCATCCGCGCGGATGCTGTGTACGAGGAGGGCGTTGGGTATAGTGTAGATCATTGCCGTGTGGCAGTGGGGCGCGAGTATGAGCTTCATTTTCCCTCCTATGCAGGGCGTGGCGTGTGTGTCACGCTTGCCAAGGGATAAGGAGGTGCCAATATGAAAGACAAGAGAACTACACGCCGTTTTGGCTTGCTGGATGCCGTGCTGATCGTGCTTGCTGTGCTGGCCCTGGTTGGCGTGTGGCAACGGGATAATTTGAAAAACTTGTTCACCACCGAAGAGGTGTTGGATGAATACACTGTGACCTTTGAGATCAAAAAGGTGCGTAGCACCACGGGCGAGTTGCTCAAAAAGGACGTGGCGTTTACCGTGGAGAACGAAGGCGAGCGCATGTTGCTTGGCACGCTTGTGCGTGACGTTGCGGCATCTGCTGCCACTGAGACCTTGCGTGATAAAGAAGGTAACCCTGTTGACGTGGTGTATCCCGAGGACGAATATGAGTATCTTTGGGATGTGGGCGGTGAGCTTCGCTGTGAAGGGTTGATGCGCGACGGCTCTTTTCTTGTGGGCGGCAAAATGTATTTGGCGCGTAACAAGACCGTGCACGTCCAGACCGAAACCGCCGATTTTGACATTGTGATCAAGGAGATCGCCAAGGTAGGCTAATCGTCATTTTTCACAGAGAAGCGACACAGGGGCAGGGAAAATATCTGCAAATTGTACATTGATTTCCCTTGACCGTTTTGCTATACTATTTATATATCAATTACTTTTTGGGCGGTTTGACCGCACAAAACGGAAGAAATGGAGCATTTGACCTATGATTACACGTGAGGTTACCATCACCAACGCGATCGGCCTGCACGCGCGTCCCGCCACCTTCTTTATCCAGAAGGCGAACTCTTACCAGAGCACTGTCTTTGTGGAGAGAGAGGATCGTCGCGCCAATGCCAAGAGCTTGCTTGGTGTGCTTTCTCTCGGTATCGCACAGGGCATGACCGTGAGATTGATCACGGAAGGCGCCGATGAGGCGGAGGCAATGGAAGGCCTCGTTGCACTGATTGCAACCGGATTTGAAGCGTAATAAACAAAAAACTGCGGGGTGGCAAGAAACAGGTCACCCCGCATTTTTTGAGAAAAAATACACAGCGCAACATAACAGAAAGGGGGGTAGGCGGTATGCAAACACAGCGCTTGCGCGAAGCACTTCTCACAAAAGCGAATGAATTACCGATGACCCCCGGCGTATATATCATGAAAAAAGAGGACGGCCGCGTGATTTACGTCGGCAAGTCCCGAAAGCTCAAAGCGCGCGTATCGCAATACTTCCAAAACAGTCAGCACGGCCCCAAAACGGCGCGCATGGTGTCTCAGGTGGCAGACTTCGATTATTTCCTGTGCAGCACCGAGATGGAAGCGCTGGCACTGGAGAATACGCTGATCAAGCAGCACACCCCCAAGTACAACATCAAGTTAAAGGACGCGAAGTCCTATCCCTATATTAAGGTGACGGCAGAACCCTATCCGCGCCTTCGCTTTACGCGCACGCGTGCGGCAGATAAGGCGCGCTACTTCGGCCCTTATTCGGGGGCATCGGTGGTGAGTGGCGTATTGCAAACCCTGCAAAAAACGCTCCGTTTACCTACTTGTAACCGCGTTTTCCCGCGTGATATCGGCAAGGAACGCCCTTGTCTATATCATCAACTGGGGCAATGTTGTGCGCCCTGCACGGGCAACGTGAGCGAGGCGGAGTATGCGGAGCTGATCCATTGTGCCACTGAGATACTGCGTGGCAACACCGCCGAGGCGATTCGCGCCGAGCGAGAGCGAATGGAGTGTGCCGCCGAACACGAGCTTTATGAAAAAGCGGCGGCGCACCGTGATCGCATGTTTGCGCTTCAAAAGCTCTCACAACGCCAAAAGGTGCTGGCTGCCCCCGACGTGGCAGAAGACGTGTTCGGCTTTTTTGCCGATGATTACGGCGCCGCCATGTCCGTGTTTTACGTGCGCAACGGTGCGCTGATCGACAAGAGAGAAACGGTGTTTGGTGCGGAGGAAATTGTGGACGCGGATACGTTGGTATCTTTCGTGTTTGAGCATTACCTCCATCGCGAGGATATTCCGCCCCGTGTGCTGCTTTCCTTTGAAATGGGAGAGGCGGATATGGTGGCGCTTGAAACCCTGCTTTGCGAAGCGGCGGGGCGTCGCGTACAGCTCACTCGTCCGCAACGCGGTGAGCGGCGCGAGCGTTGTGAGCTTGCCGTGCAAAATGCGCGAGAGCGCCTTGCGGCGGCACGCAGAGAAACCGAGAAAAGTGATGATACCATGGTGCGCCTTGCCACGATGCTCTCGCTTGAGGTTGTGCCCACGCGCATTGAAAGCTATGATATTTCCAACTTCGGCAGCGAGCAAAAGACTTGCGGCATGATCGTATATGAGAATGGCAAGTTTCAAAAGAGCGATTACCGCACCTTCCGCATCCGTGACGTGCAGGGGACGGACGACTATGCCTCGATGCGTGAGGCGATCTCGCGCCGTTTTGCACATTTGTCGGATGAGAGTGGGGCGTTTTCCGTGCTCCCTGACCTTATTTTGCTGGACGGCGGCGCCACGCACGTTGGCGAGGTGAAACGAGTGCTTCGCGCGCTTGGCGTGGACGTGCCTGTGTTTGGCATGGTGAAGGATGAGTTCCACAAAACGCGTGCGCTTTGCACCGAGCAAGAGGAGATCTCGATTGCGCAGGATCGCGGCGTGTTTACCGCCATTTACCGCATCCAGGAGGAAGTGCACCGCTTTGCCATCAAGCGGATGAGCGACGCAAAGCGTGCAACTCTGCGCACGTCATCACTCGAAAAGATCCCGGGCGTCGGGCGAGCCAAGGCAAAGCTGTTGCTTTCCCATTTCGGCGGGCTTGCCGCTGTGCGTGCGGCAGATAGGGAGGCGCTGGCGAGCGCCCCCGGCATCGGCGTGGTGCTTGCCGATACCATTTACCGCTATTTTCACGAAAAGGAGAAGAACTGACATGATGCATATCATCACAGGTAGTGCACGCGGCGTGCGCCTTGAAACGCTTGCCGGCGATACAACGCGCCCCACATCCGAGCGCGCCAAGGAAGCCATCTTCTCCATGCTGCAATTTGACCTTGAGGGGCGCCGTGTGCTCGATCTGTTTGCCGGGTCGGGGCAGATGGGGCTCGAAACGCTCAGCCGCGGTGCCGCACACGCAGTGCTGGTGGACAGAGAGCGCGATGCGCTGGCGGTCATTCGTCGCAACGCAACGAAAACGCGCCTGGCGGACAGGACCACCATCTGCCAAAATGACGCGCTCTCCTACCTGAACACTTGCCGCGAGGCGCCGTTCCATCTGGTGTTCTTAGACCCCCCTTACGCGGCATCTTTGCTGCCGCCCGTACTGCACGCGTTGCTTGCGCGCCATCTGCTTGCGCGCGGCGCAACCATCGTCGCGGAGTGTGGCAATCCGCGCGATCTGTTTGGCGGTGACGAGGCGCTTGCCGCGCGCTTTGCCATTGTCAAAGAGAAGCGATACGGCGCGGCGCACGTCTATTTTCTTACTCCCAAGGAAGAAACGGAGGCAACTGTATGAGCCACGCACTTGTTCCCGGCAGTTTTGATCCTATGACACTCGGTCACCTCAACGTGGTCAAGCGTGCACGCGCACTATATGATCAGGTGACCGTGGCGGTGCTCGTCAACGAGCACAAAACATATCTGTGTACACTGGATGAGCGCACTGAGCTTGCGCGCCTCACGCTTGCGGATCTTCCCGACGTTTCCGTGGTGAGCGACACGGGCTTGCTTGTTGACGTGTTTGACCGCGTGGGCGCAGACGTGATTGTGAAAGGCGTGCGCAACCAGACAGATCGTGCCTATGAGGAAGAAATGGCAAAGGCAAACCTTGCGTTAAATCCGCGCGCGGTGACGGTGCTTTTGGAAGCGGCAGACGACTATGAGGATGTTTCCTCAACACGTGTGCGCGAGCTGCTTGCCAAGGGAGAATCGGTGGAGGATTTGCTTGCCCCCGCTGTTGCCGCATACTTAAAAAGCAAGTTTGCAAGTAAGTAAAGAAAAAACAGCCTGCTTGAATCGGCAGGCTGTTTTTCTTTATTGCAACGCAAAAAATAACAAAAAATAAGATTTTTTGCATAATGACGGCGATAGAAATTGGAAAATAAAACGAAAGAATTGGAAAATTAGCGCAAAACGTGTGAGAGGGCGTCGGCGATGTCACTTGCCATCATGGCGTGAGAACCGCGTGCGGCGTATGCCGCGTCACCTGCAAGGGCGTGTGCAAGCACACCATGCACAGCGGCATCCTTGTCACCCGCGGCGGCAAATGCGGCGATCACACCCGCAAGCACGTCACCGGCACCTCCGCTTGCCATGCCGCTGTTGCCGAAGGGGTTGAGGAAAAGGTTCTCACCCTTGGCGATCACGGTGTGGGCGTCCTTCAACACGACGGTGGCGGCAAGCTCGCGTGAAAGCGTTGTGGTGGTGAGGGGAAGATTGTGTGCCACTTCGGGAATCTGTTTAGCCGTGAGGCGTGCGGCCTCGCCGAGGTGTGGGGTGAGGATCTTGGCGCCTTCGTGGAAATGAAGCGCCGCGCGAAGAACGGGGTTGGCGGCAATCTCGTTTAGCGCATCCGCATCGAACACAACGGGACAGCGAGCGCGCTCCAAAACGAGTGCGAGTAGGGTGGCGGTGTGTGTGCCACGAGAGAGTCCCATGCCGATGGCAATGGCGTCGGCGCGTGCGATTGCGTTTTTGACAGCGTCTGCGTCGATGGCGTCCTTTTGATACGTGGTCACCAGCGCTTCGGGGAGTGCGATTTGATGAATGATGCGGTTTTCTTCGGGTGCGAGGATTTCAACCAGTCCCGCGCCTGCGCGATAGGCGGCCTTTGCCGCAAGGTGTGCGGCGCCGCTCATGCCGATACTGCCCCCGATCACCAGTACGCGCCCAAAACTACCTTTGTGGGCGGCTCGCGGACGGGGTGGGAGAGTGTCAAGGTCACGCTCTTCCAAAAGCTGTCCGCTGTTATTGGTGACGGACACGCCGATGTCGGCAACGTGAAGTGTGCCGCAAAGCGTGGCTCCGGGGAAAAGAAGCTGTCCGTATTTGTGCGCTGCCATCGAAACGGTGTGTGCGGCGCGGATCGCCTTGCCCATTACGGCGCCCGTGTCCGCGTTCAGACCGCTGGGAATATCAACGGAAAGGATGGGGATGCCGCTTTGGTTCACGGCGTCGATCACCTCGGCGACAATGCCACAAACAGGGCGGGAAAGTCCGATGCCAAAGAGGGCATCGACTATGGCCGTCACCCCTTTTAGTGAGGGAACGGTGTTGGTTTTAATGGGTAATGGGCAGTTTTTGCACTGCGCGGCGCACGCGTCGCTCATCCCGGTTTGATCGGGCGCGCTATCTACCTCTTTGCCGAAGTAATATACGTCGGCAGCACCCGCGCGCTTAGCAAAGAGTCGCGCCATGGCAAAGCCGTCACCGCCGTTGTTGCCGGGACCTGTGAGAAAGAGCACGTGTGTGGTGTCAAACTCTGCAAAGAGTATGTCGAGCGCGGCGTTTGCCGCACGCTCCATGAGGGTTAGCGACGGCGTGCCCGCCGCGATGGTGCGCGCATCTGCCGCTTGCATTTCTTTTGCGGTTAGGATCGGGATCATAATGGGTTACCTCCCAGGTTTTGTGTTACCAGTATACCACGTTTTTCGGGCGTTTGGCGCAAAATATGCAAAAAAATGTGGGCATTTGCTAAAAAGCGTTTTTTAGTAAAAAAACTTTGAAAAAGCCCTTGACTTTTACCGCTGTCTTGATTATAATATAGTGTGTTGCTTTTTCGCAACCCGATCAAAGCGTATTGCCGAGAGGAGGCGAGGACGTGATTTTGAATATGGGTCCCATCCTGCGTGGCGAGATCACGCGTATGGATATTTCCTACGAACTCACTCCCGAATCTGTGTTCGACGTTACCTTTCCCGAAAATGCTCACGTTGAGGGAACGCTGACCGACGACGCCGGCTATATGCGGTTGCATCTGACCGCGACCCTTCCGTACCGCGGACAATGCGCACGTTGCCTCACCCCCGTTGAGGGTGTGTTTACGCTTGATTTCGAGCGCACAGTTGCCGCCGAGGGGACAATCTCCGAGGAACAGCTGGAGGAGAACATTGACTCCTACGTGATGATCAGGGACGGAAAACTGGACGTAGACGAGCCGCTTCGCGAGGAGCTCTTGATCTGCTTCCCCATGCGACTCCTTTGTGACGAGAACTGTGAGGGCTTGTGCCCCAAATGCGGTAAGCCGAAAAGAGAAGGCGACTGCGGTTGTCCCACCAAGGAGATCGACCCCCGTTTGGCAGTTTTGCAAAACTGGGTTGACAAAGAAGAAAAATAAATGTATAATAAACAACGCAAACCCAAGGAGGTGTAACGAACATGGCAGTTCCGAAGAAAAAGGTTTCCAGCGCACGCAGAGATAAGCGTCGCTCCAACAATTCCAAGCTCGAGATGCCCGGCATGGTGAAGTGCTCCAAGTGTGGCGAGTACGTTCTCGCTCACCGTGTGTGCAAGGCCTGCGGCTCTTACGACGGCAAAGAAGTTATCAAGCAGGACGCTTGATGCAAAAAACGGGGGACAAACGTCCCCCGTTTTTGTTTGTTACAAGGCACGCTTTTTGGCGTGCCTTTTCTCTTTTATTTTTAGCAGGAGTGCACACAGGAGTGAAAGAGAAGCAAAGGCAAGGAGCAGTGTGAAATTGCCACGTGTGGAGAAGGTCGAAACGCTCTCGCTTGTGCCAAGCGTGGGACGTGCAAGGAGCAGATACCCTTCGGCAAGTGCCACGGCAATGATCGCTTGCGCCGTTTTGGCAAGGAGATAGGCGCCCATGCGCGTACCCTCGCCATCGGTCAAGGTGTGGATCTGCAAGCAAACGGAAAGCCCAGAGAACGAGGAGAGTGCGGCAATGGCAAGGAACGCCACTTTGGGGGGGAGTGTGACGGCGGCGGTGGAAGCGCCGCTTGTGAGCTCCAGTACGCCGTGCAGCATCACTTTGAGCAGTGTAGGCGGATGCAACGCTTCCACCAGCGAGGCGAGGGCGGCAGCCACAGAGGCGAAAAAGATCACCAGGGCGGTGACCTGCAAAAAGGTGGAAAAGCCGCGTCGCACGCTCCCTGTGAAGGTTTCAATAGAAAGTGCTTTTTGCGCCCCGTTAGTGGGCGTTTTCGGCGCGTTTTCCACTTTGCCAAAGAGAAAGCGCAAAAAAACACCGACCGTTGCCGCGGCGATGAGCGTGATGAAAAACAGCGCAATTCCCGCTTGCTTGTTGCCAAGCAGTCCCGTTCCTACTGCGGCAATGAGAAAGCCGGAGCTTGGGTTATTGGCAAAGAGCGTGACGCGTTGCAATTCCGAAGCGCTCATGCTCCCCTCGCGTCGGTAGGAAACGGCGGTGGCAGAGCCGACGGGGAAGCCGCACACGCTGCCGAGCAAAACAGAGAGCGCCCCCGCCTCCGAAAGCCCGAACAAACGCCGTATCGGCGCGCCCGCAATGCGTCCAAGCGCCATTCCCGCACCGCTTGCTACCAGTAGCTCCGAGAACACGAGAAAGGGGAAAAGAGAGGGGAGCAACGTTTCCGTGCATAGGGCGAGCCCGCGCCGCGCGCCGTCGATGGCGGCATCCGTTTCAAGAAGCAGCAGCGCGAGCAGGGCAAAGCAAAAAAGCGCGAGCAAGGCGGCGCGAAAGAGGGGTAAAAATCGGCGCATGGCATAACTCTCCTTACCGTTGCATAGTGTGAGAAAGCCATACATTTTATGAAACGGAGGAGGCATCTATGCGACGGGGACGTGATTTTATGGATGCGCTGAGCGAAAAGCTGGACATCCCGAGAGAAGCACTGCCGCACGGCTTTGCGCTTGCGCTGTCGGGACAGCGCGAGCTTACGCTTTGGGGTTGCCAGCATATTCTTTCCTACTGTGCGGAGGAGATCCTGCTGTCCGTTGGCACGCGCACCCTTTGCGTGCAAGGGCGCGGACTGCTTTGCGCCGCCTTCGGCGCGGGAGCGGTGACGGTGACGGGAGAGATCGCCACCCTCGCGTTTTCGGGGTGATCGTATGCGCGTGGATCTTTTTGCGCTCGGCTTTGTCGCGTATCGTGTGCCGTGTGAGGCGGGCGCTGCCGTTTTTGAACTGCTTCGCGCGGGCGAGTTTTCCCCAAAAGGTGTCAAACGGTGCAAAAAAACGGGGGAGATATGCTTTTTGTTGCTCTACCGAGAGGCTAGGCGCTTTGACGCTGCGGCGGCAGCAAGTAACATTCCCTTTGCAACCCGCGTGCCGCGTGGGTTGCCGCGACTTTTTGCCTCGCTTCGCGCGCGCCCCGGCATGATCGCGGGGATCGTGCTTGCCACGCTTTTGCTCGTGTTAGCGCCGCTTTTTGCGTGGGAAGTGGAGATTGTCGGGAATGAACGCATTAGCACCGAGGAGCTCGCAGGGGAGCTCTGTGCGGCAGGGCTTTACCGCGGTGTGTTTTTGCCGCGATTGGATGCCGAAGGGGTGGCAACGGCACTGCGGCAAGGGGATGCCCGTGTGGCGTATGCCACGGTGAACGTGTCGGGAACGGTTGTGCGCGTCCAGATCCGCGAAGGGGAGCCGGAGCCCGATAACACACCCCGTTTGCCAGCCAATTTGGTGGCGGCGCGCGATGGCGTGGTCACGATGCCCCTTGTCTATGAGGGGGAGTGCCTGGTGCGCGAGGGGGACGTGGTGAGAGCGGGACAGATTTTGGCAAGCGGCGTGCGGGATACGCAGAATCACGGCTACCGCGTGACGCGCGCGGCAGGGCAGGTGCTCGCGCGTACGACCTACACGTATACGGTGCGCGTGCCGTTTTCCGACACCGAAAAGGCGTACACGGGGCAAGAAAAGTACGAGGTTACACTATTTTTCTTCAATCGCGCGCGAAAAGTTTTCAAAAACACTGGAAATACTGATACGGAATGTGATATAATAGAGAAAATACAGTGGTTCACTCTGCCAAGTGGGAAGCGACTGCCCTTCGGGATCGCGGTTGTCACCCACCGCGCTTTTACGCGCGTAGGCGTTACACACACGGCGCTTGCGGCGCGCGAGATTGCCGCCGCACGGCTTGCCGAAGCGCTTGCCGCAGACAGTGCGGGGCGTACGCTTTTGTCGCGCACGGTGGAAACGCACGTGGACAGCGAAGCGATCACGCTTGTTTGCACGGTCGTTTGCGAGGAGGACATTGCACTGGTGTCAGAGTTTGAACTGATACAAAAATAACCGTAAAACACGGAGGAAGTTTATGCCACAGGAAATCGTCAGAGTCGGTCACAGTGATCTCACCGCCCGTATGTTCGGCGTGTGCGACGCCTACGTGAAGGCCATCGAGGTCGCCTTCGACGTGGATGTACGCAACCGCGCGGATGCCACGGGGGATACGGTGTTGGTGACGGGTGAGGACGCCGCGCGCGTTCGTCTTGCCGCCATCGTGCTGGAGCGCTTGCGCGAGGAAGCGTCGCGCGTGGACGAGATCCCCGAACAACGCGTGGCGTATCTGATCGGCATGGTGCGTGACGGACGCGCCGAGGAGCTCACGGCGCTTGATGACAGCGCCATCTGTGTCACCTCGCGCGGCAAGCCCGTGCGCGCCAAAACGGTGGGACAGCGCCGCTACGTCAACGCTATTGCGAAGAATACCATCGTGCTGGGTGTCGGTCCTGCCGGCACGGGCAAGACCTTCCTCGCCGTTGCGATGGCTGTGAAGGCGCTTCGCGCGGGTGAAGTGACGCGCATCGTGCTCACGCGTCCCGCTATCGAGGCGGGCGAGAAGCTTGGATTTTTGCCGGGCGATTTGCAAAGCAAGATCGACCCCTATCTAAGACCGCTTTACGATGCACTCTATGAGATGCTTGGCCCCGAAACCTACGCCCGCATGGCGGAAAAACAGGTGATCGAGGTGGCGCCGCTTGCCTATATGCGTGGCCGCACGCTGGACGATTCCTTTATCATTCTCGACGAGGCGCAAAACGCCACGCCCGAGCAGATGAAAATGTTTTTAACGCGCCTTGGGTTCCGTTCCAAGGTGGTCGTGACGGGCGATCTCACGCAAACCGACCTCCCGTTGGGGCAAAAGAGTGGCCTTTCCATGGCGGTGAATATTTTGGAGGGCATCGACGATATTCACATCCACCGCTTTACCGATAAGGACGTGGTGCGTCACCGCCTGGTACAGCAGATCATTTTGGCATACGAGAAATATGACCGCGAGCGGCAGCGCCCGCGTGGCAAAAGAAATGAGGACGTCGGAAAATGAATCTTCACATCTATTTTGAGAACAGTCAGGATGCCGAGCGCATCACGCATCAGCTCAAGCTTCTGGTGCGCCGCGCCATTGTGGCAACGCTCCAGTACGAGGGCGTAAAGAAAAGTTGCGAGGTGTCCGTGACGTTTACGGACAACGAGGGTATTCGCGCACTCAACCGCACGTACCGCGACATCGACCGCGCGACCGATGTGCTCTCCTTTCCGCTTTTTGAGGAAAACGACGAGGTAAGACAGCTTGGCGATATTGTGCTATCGCTTCAGCGTTGCCACGAGCAAGCCGAGGAGTTTGGTCACAGTTTTGCGCGCGAGTGCGCATTTCTGACGGTACATTCCACGCTCCACCTGCTCGGCTACGATCATGAGCTTGGCGAGGATGAGGATCGCGACATGCGAAGAAGACAGACCGCCATCGTTACCGCTATGGGACTTGGCATAGCTTAACATAGAGAAAAGGACGAAGAACAATGAAAAAAGCAGGATATATCGCCATCGTCGGACGCCCCAACGTGGGCAAGTCCACGTTGCTTAACGCATTGCTTGGGGAAAAGGTTGCCATCGTGTCCGCCAAGCCCCAGACCACGCGCAATCGCATCCTCGGTATTCTCACCGAGGGTGAAACGCAGTTTATTTTTGTGGACACTCCCGGCATCCACCGCCCCCAGAACAGTCTGGGTGACTACATGGTAGAGGCCGCCAAGTCCTCGATGCTCGAAGCGGACGTCGTGGTGCTCATGGCAGACGTCGGAAAGCCGATCTCCTTCGTGGAGCAGAACGTGATCAACTATCTGAGACAGTCAGGCACGCCCGCTGTGCTTGCGCTCAACAAGACCGACCTTGTGGACGCAACCGAAGTGGCGGAGGCGATCAAGGCATACGCCGCGCTGCATAATTTTGATGCCGTGGTGCCCACTTGTGCCCGAAACGGCAAGCTGGTAAAAGCTGTGCTGGACGAGTGTGAAAAGTTGCTTGGCGAGGGCGAGTGGTTCTTCCCCGAGGATATGATGACCGACCAGCCCGAACGTCAGATGGCGGCGGAGATCATTCGCGAAAAGCTTTTGCGCACCCTGAACAAAGAGGTGCCGCACGGTGTTGCGGTTGTCATTGAGGAGTTCAAGGACGAGGGCTCGCTTGTCCGCATCCGCGCGGAGATCTTCTGCGAGAAGGCATCCCACAAGGGGATCATCGTGGGTAAGGGCGGTGCGGAGCTCAAACGCGTTGGCACCTACGCCCGCGAGGATCTGGAAAAACTGTTCGGCACGAAGGTGTTCCTCGATCTTTGGGTAAAGGTCAAGGAAAACTGGCGCGAGAGCCGTGCGGCTGTGGGCAACTTCGGCTATCGCGAGGAAAAGTAAGTCATGTCGCACAGCAGTGCAGACGTGCTGATTCTACGCTCCGTACCGAGAGGGGAGAACGACCGACTGGTGACTGCTCTCACGGCACAGGAGGGGCGCGTTTACGTGATCGTTAAGGGCGCTGGTTCTATGCACCGCCGCGAGATTGCCGCAACCGAGCCCTACACGTGGTGCAACATGGAGTTTTACCGCAAAAACGGTGTGCGTTGGATGAAAAGTGCCACCGTTTTGGAGTCCTTTTACGGGCTTCGCTACGATATGGACAAACTGTTTTTGGCGGCGTATATTGCGGACGTGACCTACGAGCTTTGTGATGAAGGTACCCCCGCGGGGGAGATTTTGCCGCTTGCGCTCAACACCTACCATATGTTGGCGAGGGCGGATGCCAACGTGGCGTGCATCAAGGCGGCGTTTGAGATGCGTGCCGCGTGCATTGCGGGTTTTACCCCCGATCTCGTCACGTGCGAGCGCTGTCATGCGCCCGTACAGCGTGAGTCGTATCTCGACGTCATGAACGGTGCCATCACCTGTCGCGCGTGCTTTGAACGCGCGCAAAGCGCACTGCCCATACCGCAAATGGACGGCAGTGAGGAGCGCAGATTGCTCTTGCACCTGGACGCTTCGGCGCTTATGGCACTGCACTACGTTTGCACGGCAGACCCTAGGCGCGTGTTCGCTTTCCGCGTGGCGGATGAAGGGAGCGTGCGTGCGTTTGCCACGGCGGCAGAGGCATATCTGCTCAATCATCTTGAGCGCGGCTTTGAGTCGCTTGAGAACTATAAGAAGCTGGCGGCATTTGCGCCGCCCCAATGAGGAACTATGCAACAAAACGATAAAGTATATACCACCCTGGAGTATGACAAGATCCGTGCGATGCTTGCCGCCGTTGCCACAACGGCAGGGGCAAAGGAACGCGCCCTTGCGCTCACGCCCGATGATGATGCGGACGTGGTTGCGGCGAGGCTTCGCCGCACGGGAGATGCCTACAAGCTCCTTGCCGACAAGGGTATGCCCTCGTTTGGCGCGGTGAAAGACCCCACGGACGCGTTGGAGCGCGCCACAAAGGGCGCAACGCTCACCACGCGCGAACTCTTGGATATCGGCAATCTACTGCGCACCTCGCGCGGTCTTGTCGAATATATCCGCACCAATCGTCATTTTGACACGGTGCTTGACGAGGTGTTTGAGCGTTTGCTCCCCGACAGACGCCTGGAGGATAAGATCTATCGCGCGATCATCTCCGAGGATGCGATTGCAGACGAGGCGAGCCCCGCGCTTGGCGACATTCGCCGCAAGATACGTGCCACCAACAGCCGTATCAAGGAAACGCTGCAACACTACATTACAAGCAACACCTACTCCCGCCATTTGCAGGAGAATATCGTCACCCAACGCAACGGGCGCTACGTGATCCCCGTACGCGTGGAGAGTAAGAACGAGATCAAGGGTCTGATCCACGACACGTCCTCGTCGGGCGCGACCATTTTCGTCGAGCCCATGGCGGTTGTTGACGCCAATAACGAGTTGCGCATGCTCGAGGCCAAGGAGCAGCATGAAATTGACCGCGTGCTCCTCGAACTCTCGGGTGCGGTTGCGGGCGAGGCAAGTGCCCTCGGCCTCAACTATTGCAACATTGCGGAACTTTCTTTCACCTTTGCTTGCGCCAAACTCGCCGAGCAAATGGATGCGGTGGAACCGATCCTCACCGAAAAGAGATGCGTGACGCTCAAAAACGCGCGTCACCCGCTGATTGATAAGAGCCGCGTGGTGCCCATCACCGTATCACTGGGCGGTGAGTGGGATACGCTGGTGATCACAGGCCCCAACACGGGTGGCAAAACAGTGACGCTGAAAACCCTTGGACTCTTTGCGCTCATGGCGCAATCGGGTCTGTTTATCCCCGCGGATGAGGGCTCGACCCTCACGCTGTTTGACCGCGTGCTGGTTGACCTTGGTGACGAGCAGAGCATTGA
>JAZNAM010000071.1:0-16075 GCA_045586515.1 Eubacteriales bacterium | reverse complement strand
CGTACAGACCGGATCCAGTTGCATTCTCAATGTCGATAACGCCGTTGCCGGAACCTACACCGGTGATTTCGGTGTTCTCACCCACGTAGAGTTTATCCTTATTCAGCCAAACGAGGCCGTAGTTACCCGAATCAAACTTGATATTGTTCAAGTAGAGGGTAGAACCGTTTTGGGGGTCGAGGATAAAGCCACTAGTGGAAGTGATGGTTGCGGGGTTGTTCGCATCCACACTGGTGATCGTGATGGTAAGAACCTTGCCTGCGTCAATGTTGCCGCTTACGCTATGGCTTTGCAGCACGTACAGCGTGGCGTCTGCGGTCAGCTTCTTTGCCGCGGCAGAAAGATCTGTTGCGTAGTATGCCGAAGAGTAATAGGTCGCGTCCTGGGCAGGTGCGTTGATACGCACTTTCAGGCCAAGTTTGAGTGCCGTCGCGTCATCCTTCAGGCTGACTGCGAAGGATCCGGGATTAAACAGCGTGCCACTGGTGGCAGGTGTAAAGCCCGAGCCGATCGTAACAATAGAAGTAGCAGCCGGAGTCTGTCCAGGGGCGTACATGGCGCCCGTGCCGCTGTTTTCAACCGAGCCGCCCGTGATGGTCAGCGACTTAAACGAATTGGTTTTGAAAACGGCTTCGCTATTTTCCGCATTGGTAATCTTGAAAGTACCACCAGAGATTTCCAAAGCGCGGTTACTGTCCCACACGAAGATGACGTTACCCTTGGCACCGGAATGGGTAAAGGTACCACCAGTAATGTTGGTAGTGCCCGCACTAGAGGAAAAGAGCACGATGCCGCTTTGCTCACCCGTGCTGGTGCCGTTGTGGCTAAAGGTGCCGCCATTGATAGTCAAGTTGCCTCGTTTGATCTGCACAAGGTTGCTTGCGTTGCTTGTGTTGTTGATGGTGAAGGTGGGAACCGTTTCTGCGCCGTTCTCGTCTTCGCCCTTGGAAATCGTAATAGATGCGCTTGCGCCATCGGCGTACAACATGCCGCCCGTGCCGTACTGTGTGAACGAGCCACCCGAGATGTTGAGCGTGATGTTTGCATCTTTGTTAAAGTAGAAGCCTTGGCAATTGCTGTAAAGGTTGAACGTACCATCCTTAATGGTGATGGTCTTTGCAGCCTTGTGCCACAGCAGGTATACGTTGGAGATGGCGTCGCTTGTGCCCACGGTGTAAGTACCACCCTGGAATTCGAAGTCGGCAGAAGCCACAAAGATACCGGAAACTTCGGTCTTTGCATTGGTTGCGGTGAAGGTGATGTTTGCTGTCTTTTTCAGCGTGATCTTGCCTGCGCCACTCGTAGCGCTGATCACACGGAGCTGTGCGCCGGCTTCGGGGCCAACCACGTCAAACGTGATGGTGCCTGCGATGGTGATCGGCGTGGTGGTTGCGCTTGCACCGATTTGAATCAGGTAGTAATCACCCGTAACTTTTGCTGTTTTGGTGTCGATCTCAACGTTTTCGCCGATGGAAAGGTTTTCAGCAGCTTCCTTGAAATGGAACATAGCAGTGCCAGAAAGCGTGCTGCCTGCAGTAATGGTGGTCTTCTTGTCAGCCGTGCCGCTGATCGTGATCGTGGATCCGGCACCGGTGCAAACGGTTTCGCCGTCTTTCACTTTCTTGTCAACCACAACAAGGGGACCGTTCAGCGTAATGGTTGCGCCGCTGATGCTCAGGGTGCTCTTGCCGGTCAGTTTGAAGATGGGGTTCGTGCCCGTTGCGTTGATGGTAGCGCCTGCCGTTACGGTGATAGTCGCACCGTTTGCGTCTGCATAAATCAGACCGTTGCTGTTACCTGTACCATTGATCACAGTGCCCTTGCCAATGATAAGGGATACACCATTGAAGTAACCAATGTTGTGCGCGCCTGCTTCGATGGTGATGTTCGTGAGCGTTACGGTGTTGCAGGTTGCATTTTCGCCAAGGTCAAACATGTTGTTTGCGTCAACTGTCAGAACGGCATTGTTCAGACTGGTCAGGGTATAACCGGTGACGCTGTAGTTTTTAGAAATGCTATTGCTCTGCGTGAAGTCGGCAACAAGGTAGATCGTGGTGTTGCCCTCCGTCATGCCCGTAACCGCATCGGAAAGGGTAAAGTAAAGTGCATTGCGCTGGTAGAGCGTCGTTTCAACCTCGTTGATCGTTTCGGTCACGGTGTTGTTGCCAAGCATTGCCTTAAAGTTGCTGGCAAGAAGCGCCGCCATATCGTAATAAATGGAAGCGTGTTTGGAGGCGGTTGCGAAAACAGCGTCCTCGCCAAGGATGTAGGTCTTGCCGGTTTTGCCGTCATCCAGTGCATACGTGCCAACCAGCGTGCCGTTGGTTACGTAAGTTTTGCCAGTGTTTTCGTAAAGAACGGTCTTGCCGTCGGTTCTCTTGATGGTGGAACCGCCCACAATGGTCATGGTGCCGCGGTTATCAATGCCGTCGCCTGCCGTGGTCATGGATACGGTTGCGCCGTCAAAGGTCAGCGCAGCGCCGCCCATGTTGCGGAGGAAATCTACGCCCTGGCTGCCGTCACCCGTAAAGTCTACGGTCACGCCCGTAAAGGTCATCGTGCCGTAGTTGAGGAAGGGGACGCTATTGTTTACACCGTGTGCGGTGGAAACGGTCAGCTTGCCGCCGTCAAAGGTCAGCGTAGCGCCTGCTGCAACGGAGAACAGTGTGGTTGTCTTGCTCTGCGTGAGCGAAAGATTGGTTGCCGCAACGGTCACATCAGCGCCTGCGTTAGCGAGCACGATGCCATCGCCCGTAATGGTGCCGGCAGTTACAGTGACGTTCGTCTTGCCGGTTGCATTTACGATGTAGCCCGTGCCCTTATGGGTCAGCGTGCCACCCGTCATAATAATAGAGGAAGCGTTTGTGCTCTCCGCGGGAACCACAAACATGGCGTTTGCGCCCGAGGAAACCTCAATGGTTGCGCCGGCGTTTACCGTAACGGTTGCGCCGTTGTAGGCATAGATCAAGCCTTCGGAGCTGTCGCCCGTGCCGGTGATGTACGCGCCGTCGTCAATAACGATGGAAACGTTGTTGAGAAGAGCAAGAACGTTTTTGCCAAGGCTTACCTTGATGTTCTTCAGCGTGGGCACAACGGCAGAGCCTTCGCCCAGGTCAAAGAGGTACTTGGTAGAAACAGTCAGCACTGCGCCGTTTGCACCGGAAAGCGTGAAGCTGCTTGCAATCGTGCCACCGGTTTGGGTGGTCTTGATAGAAGTGGTCTGCTCGTAATCCTTGATTACAACGACCTCTCTGCTATCTTCCGTCATGGCGGAGATCGCCGCGTCGAGCGTTGTGTAGTAGGAATTGTAAGCATACGCAGTGACCGTGGAGGAATCAAGAAGAGTTACAACAGTGCCTTCCGTGCCAAGACGTGCCGCAAAACCGCTCTTTACAGCGAAAGAGTCGGCATAGTACAGACCGTCCTTGGCGATTTGCATCACGCCAGCGTTCGTGGCAGAGAGGTTAAAGGTAACATCCTCGCTGAGCACGTAGGTCTTGTGCGTGTCGGCGTAGTAGTATGCACCACTAAGTTCGCCGCCCGTAATGTAAGCGGTGCCGTGGTTATTGAAAACGTAGGCCGTCGCGGTGATCGAGCCACCGGTGATCCACATGGTTGCGTCGGGGAAGTTCTTGATACCGTCGCCACAACTGGTGAGGTTCAGAGTGCCGTTGACGTAAAGGGAACCCTTGTTTTCAATGAAAATCTTGCTGCTACCCTTAACAGTGATGTTGGCTCCGTCGATCTTCAACGTGCCATTTGTACGAGTGACGATCAGCGTGCTGTTGGTGTTGTTGGTAACGTCGATCACGCACCCTTCGCCAAACGTGACAACAGGGGTGTCAGCGGAATCGTAAGAAGCCAGGCCTTTGCTGTTTGTGAGTGTACCGGTAATGGTAACGTTCTCGAAGGTAACGTCGCCCTTGGCGTAAACGAAATAGCCGACGGTGTCAACGTTCAGGTTCTTCACCGTGACGTTCGCGCCGCCCTGCACGTTGAACAAGGGCTGGCTTACGTGGGTGATGAGTGGATATTTGCCGTACTCGTCAGCCAAACCTTCGATGGTCAACTTCTTGGCGCCCGTGCTACCTTGCGTGTTTGCAGTGTAATTGGCAATCACGTAGATGGTGTCGTTGTCAACGGCAGCCTTGCACGCCTTTTCGATGTCGGTGTAGTACTTGTTGGTGTCGTTCAAACGCAGCATTGCACCGAGCAAACATGCAACATCGTCAGCAGACTTATTGGTCGTGATCGTGTAAAGAATATCATCTGCATATACGCCAAAGGTGGAGGTAGACGCGCCACCCTCAATAGCCAGATCAATGTTCGTTACACCGGGAATGATGTCTTTGCCGTAAGTGTCAAGCGTGTCATCGGCATAGTCGTAGCGATAGATGTCGCCGTTGCCGGCTGCCAACGCATCGGAAATGCTCAAGGTTTTATAATACTTACTATCGTAAGTCGCTGTCGCACCAAGAATTTTTGCGATATCCTCGGCGCTCTTATCGGTGGTAACGGTGTAGACAAAGTTGTCAAAGATTACGTCGAACTCGCTCGTTGTGCCCGTTACATCGAGATCCACAACCTTTCGTTCGGGCAGAGGGGTGGCATAGTAACGGTAAACGGCGTCGTCAAACACGCGGAAGAACATCTCGTCTGCGATGGCATATCCGTTCGCTTCGAAAACGTCGACGTAATAGGAATCGCCGTAGTATGCACGCGCGCCGAAAACAGTGGTGGCAAGGGAGTCAGCGTTACGATCGGTGATAACGGTGTAGGAAACACCGTCCACTTTAATCGTGATTTCGCTTGTGGGCGGAATCGCTGCAAGCTCCGTGTTGACTACATTCGCCACAGGGGAGGCCACGTAGTACGTGATGCCGTCCAACACGTAGCTGTACTTTGCGTTTGCGCCGGCAGCGGCCAGTGCTGCATCGGTGGTGGCATAGTACGTGCCATTGTAGTGTGCGCGAGCGCCAAGGTTGTAAGCGACCTCGTCTGCACTCTTGTCCGTCACAACGGTGTAACTTGTTCCGTCGATGACTACGGTTTGAGCAGTTGCCTCAGCCGATGCGTCGATATCGGTGAGATTTTTGCCCTCCTCGTAAGTGTCGACGTAGTAGGTTACGCCGTCTTCGACGTAGTAGTACTTCATGCCTGCGTCTTTTGCTACTGTCAACGCCTCGGCGTCATCGGCATAGTCCACGCCGTTGACGACAGACGCTGCCGAAATACCCAGCACCGTAATGCCGAGCAGACAGAGCAATGTCAGACAGAGGATGAGTGTACGTTTCAGTTGCACGTTCATGGTTACCTCTTTTCCTCGGGCACCTTGCCCGAAATAAGTGTTTCAAGGCATTAAATAATATTTTATATAATGCTTGCTCGCACCCATTCTACACTAAAATAATAGCAAAGTCAATATTTTCCCGTTTGAATATAAATTTTTAGCGTTTCGCACAAAAAAGAACTTTTGACACGTGAAAAATGCCTCCAAACGCGCGCGCGTAACCGGCTTGCACGTCGCGTTTATGCGTTCGGTTAAAACGGTGTGAATCCTTGCGTGGCATAGCAAAAACGCTCTTCGTGCGCCAGGACGTGCACCCCCTTGCATTGCGAGTGCGTCAACTTGAACAAAAGCGGTGTGCCGAGTTGCCTTTTTTGTAAAATTTCGTCACTTTTAACAAGCCGTTTTTGTGGGTTACTGTCGGTGAACACCACCGGTCACTTCGCCGTCGTTGGTGACTTACCTCGCTAAAAAAGCGTCCTCGTCATGTACGAAAACGCAACCGATTGGAAAGGAATAGTCACGTCAAGTAATTGCGCAGTTGGATGCGTGAGCTTGCGAAGTCAAGGGGCTGCATTGCGCGGTGAATATCTATTGCAGAATACACTGGTAGCAGCGTTCTTGCAAGGGGCGAATTGATGACCGGAAGAGATTGTTGTGCAGCAAACTTTGCGCTTCGTTTTCTTGTGTTTTGAATATCTGAAAACGGCACGAAAATAAACCCAAAAATGGAATCTCGACGCCCCTAAAAAGCGCGCAAAATCCGCCGCGAAAACGCCCAAAAAACGCTTGCGGTAAATGGCAAAAAATGGAAGAAAACGACCAAGAACATCACTTGCGCACCGCGAAAAATATCCAAAAATCAAAAACACCGTTTCCAACATTGTTGGCAAACGGCGCGTAAAATATTTTAGAATTCAAATCAAAACAGACACAAACGGCAAACGATTGAGGCACGGAAAAAAGGCAAGCAGAGCGCAAATGCGCTCTGCTTGCCTTGCGCCGTTACGCATTGTTTTCATGCGCAAATTGGCTGTGGTATAAGGTGTGATAAAAGCCGCGTTTTTTTAGCAATTCTTCGTGTGTGCCTTGCTCGATCACGGCGCCGCTTTTCATCACCAAAATCAGGTCGCTTTCCTTGATGGTGGAAAGGCGGTGCGCGACCACGAAAGAGGTGCGTCCTTGCATGAGTGTGGCGAACGCTTTTTGGATGCGTCGCTCGGTGCGTGTGTCGATGGAGGAAGTCGCCTCGTCCAGGATGAGCATGGGGGGGAGAGAGAGCATCAAACGGCTGATGCAAAGCAGCTGTTTTTGACCTTGCGAAAGCGCGCCGCCGTCCTCACCGATCACGGTATCGTAACCGTTTGGCAAGCGCTTGATAAAGCTGTGGGCGTGTGCCGCTTTGGCGGCGGCAACGACCTCGGCACGTGTGGCGTCGGGCTTGCCAAATGCAATATTCTCCGCAATCGTGCCCGAGCGCAACCACGTGTCCTGAAGCACCATGCCAAGCGAGCGGCGCAGACTCTCGCGCGTCATGTCGCGCACGTCTGTGCCGTCAATGAGGATGGCACCGCCTTGCACGTCGTAAAAGCGCATGAGCAGATTGATCAGTGTGGTTTTGCCACAGCCCGTAGGACCGACGATGGCCACGTGCTGACCGGGTTGCACGCTGACATTCAAATGCTGAATAAGAGGTTTGTCGGTGGTGTAGGAGAAAGAAACGTCACGAAACTCTACACGGCCGTTGGGGGCGTGGAGTGTAACCGCTTGCTCGCGGTCAGGCGTCTCGCTTGTGGCATCCAGCACCTCGAAGATGCGTGCTGCACTGGCGAGAGCGCTTTGTAGCTCGGTCACAACGCCCGAAATTTCGTTGAACGGCTTGGTGTACTGGTTGGAGTAGGCGAGGAAGGTGGAAAGTGCGCCAACTGTCAGCGCGCCGCCACCACCCATCACGGCGAGCGCACCCACGAGCGCGACACCCGTATACACAAGACTGTTGACAAAGCGCGTGCAAGGGTTGACGAGAGAGGAGAAGAAGGTCGCTTGCAGCGATGCGTGTTGCAAGTCTTTGTTCAAATCGGCAAAACGTGCGTTCATATTGTCCTCTTGCGAGAATGCCACGACCACGCGGTGTTGCGAGATGGCTTCATCCATGAGGGCGGTCTGTTTGCCGCGGATCTCGGTCTGGCGCGAGAACATATGATACGTGCGCTTCGCGATAAAGGAAGCAACGAAAAGGGAAAGGGGAGTGACAAGCACCACCACCAGAGTGATGGCGGGGTTGATCCACAGCATGAACACCAGCGTGCCAAGAATGGTGAGCACACCCGTGAACAGTTGTGTGAATCCAAGAAGCAGTCCGTCTGTGAACTGATCCACGTCCGCGACCAGGCGGCTCACGGTGTCGCCGATCTTGTGCGTATCCAAATAGGAAAGGGGAAGCGTTTGCAAATGACGGAACGCATCGTTGCGGATGTTGCGCGCCACACCATAAGTCATTTTGTTGTTGCATACGTTCATCAGCCATTGGAAAACGGCAGTGGCAACGATTGCGACAACCGCCTGTTGGAAAATGCGCAATATGGCAGAAAAGTCCACCCGTCCAGGTGCTAAAATACAGTCAATGGCACGCCCGATCAGCACGGGGAGCCAGAGCGTGAGCACAACGGAAAGCAGTGCCAGCACAAGGGAAGCAAGCAGTAACAGGCGATAACCACGCAGGTAGGTGAGCACGCGCTTCAGCGTGCCACGGGGAGCTTTTTTGATGGGCTTGCGGCTCATGCACTCACCCCCTCTCCCTTGAACTGCGACTCGTAGATCTCGCGATAAACGGGGCAAGTTTCAAGCAGTTCGCGGTGGGTGCCGATGCCGACGGCGTCGCCGTCGTCCAGCACGAGAATGCGGTCAGCCGCCTCGATGGAAGCGGTGCGCTGGCTCACGATAAACACAGTAGGATGATAGGGGAGCGACGCGATGGACGCGCGGAGTGCCGCGTCCGTTGCGTAGTCGAGCGCGGATGCGCTATCGTCAAGAATCAGAATACGCGGACGGCGACAAAGCGCGCGCGCAATGGTCAGGCGCTGACGCTGACCGCCGGAGAGGTTGCGGCCGCCCTGCTCAACGATGGCGTCAAGACCGCCCTCTTTTTCGAGCACGAATCTTGCCGCTTGCGCTGCTTGCAGCGCTTCCATAAGTGTTTCCTCATCGGCGTTTTCGTTGCCAAATAGGAGATTATCTCGTACCGTTCCCGCAAATAGCTCTGCTTTTTGCGGCACAACACCGATAGCGGAGCGAAGCGTTACGGGGTCTTGTTCGCGCACGTCAACGCCGCCCACAAGCACCTCGCCCTCGCTTGCGTCATAGAAACGGGGGATAAGGTTGACAAGGGAAGATTTACCCGCGCCCGTGCCACCGATGATGCCAACGGTTTCGCCCTCGCGCGCGTGGAATGTAATATGGGAAAGGATTTGCTCTGCGCCCTCGCCGTAGGAGAGGGAAACGTTGCGAAATTCCACACCGTTATGGCACATATCTTGCGTTTCCTCGGCAACGGGGAGTCCGTTTGGTGCGTCGAAGATGCGGTTGATACGCTTGCCGCAGGCGCACGCCTTGGTGATGAGAATGATGAAATTCGCGAGCTTAATGAGCTCTACGAGGATTTGGGACATGTAGTTATAAAGCGCAATAACCTCGCCCGTTTGCAGGTTTCCTTTGTTGACCTCTACACCACCGAGGTATACGATGGCAAGAATGGAGAGGTTGATGATCACGTAGGTGAGGGGATTGAGAAGTGCGGAAACGCGACCTGAGAAGCGTTGGAGCTTGGTGAGCGCGGCGTTGGCTTTGCCGAACTCCTCCACGGCTTCGTCCTCCTGCACGAAAGCACGCACCACACGTGCGCCTTTGAGGTTTTCTCTGGTGAGTCCGAGCACGCGGTCAAGGCGTGCTTGCACGCGTCCGTAAAGGGGGATGCTGATGAGCATAATGCCGAATACGATCACGGAAAGTGCCGGAATGGTCACGAAAAATGTGCGTGCGGCGGCGGGGGAAACGGTAAACGCCATGATCATCGCGCCGAACACGATGAAGGGGGAACGAAGGAACAGACGGAGCACGAGGTTGACGGTGTTTTGGATCTGATTGACGTCAGCCGTGGTGCGCGAGAGGAGGGTTGCCGTGCCGAAGCGGTCGGTTTCGGCGAAGGAGAGGTTGCCGATCTTGCAAAACAGCGCTTCGCGCAGTTCGCACGCCATGCCGACGGCAGCTTTGGCGGAGAAGTACTGTGCCGTGATCGACGCAGCAAGTCCAATCAGTCCAAGCAGCACCATGAGTCCGCAGCGTTGCAGAATATAGCGCGTATCGCCATTGGCGATGCCGACGTCTACGATATCGGCAACGACCAGGGGGATAAACAGCTCAAACAGTGCTTCCAGCATCTTGAAAAGCGGGCCTAACACCGACTCGACCTTGTAGTGGCGCAGGTAGCGTAAGATCTTGCCCATATCGCATCTCCTTTCGTTTCAATGGCATCATTATAGCATAGCGAGTGGCGTTTTACAAGACACTTGGCGTTTTTTTCTCAGGTGGCTTGATTTTTTAATAAAAAGGTGTATAATATTAGCATATCGAATATTATCGCACGCCGCACGCGCGACGTAAGGAGGATAACATGGCAGAAAATAATTGCACGCACGATTGCGCGAGCTGCTCGAGCAACTGCGCAGAGCGTAAGGCACCCCAGTTTGAAAAGCCCCATGCAGAGAGCTCGATCAAGCACACCATCGCTGTGGTAAGCGGCAAGGGTGGCGTTGGCAAGTCGCTTGTCACCACGATGCTTGCCGTGGCGCTTTCCAAGGCAGGTTATCACGTTGGCATTCTGGACGCGGATATTACGGGCCCCTCGATCCCCAAGGCATTCGGCCTTACGGCAGTGAACGGCTTTGACGGCGACGAAAGCGGACTTTTCCCGCCCAAAACCGCGGGTGGTATCGACGTGATGTCCCTCAATTTGTTGCTTCCCGACGAAAAGAGCCCCGTTATTTGGCGCGGCCCCGTCATTGCAGGCACCGTCAAGCAGTTCTACACGGATTTCATTTGGGATGACGTGGATTTCCTGCTCATCGACTGCCCTCCCGGCACGGGTGACGTGCCCCTCACCGTTTTCCAGTCGATCAAGCTTGACGGCGTGGTGATTGTCAGCAGCCCTCAGGAGCTTGTTGCGATGATCGTTGCCAAGGCGGCCAACATGGCAAGTATGATGAACGTGCCGGTGCTTGGCCTTGTGGAAAATATGAGCTACGTAAAATGCCCCGATTGCGGCAAGGAGATCGCCGTGTTTGGCGAGAGCCACATTGGCGAGGTCGCAGCAGAGTTCGGCTATCCCGTGCTTGCGCGTGTGCCGCTTGACCCTGCTATTGCCGCACTGGTGGATGAGGGCCGCGTGGAGAGCGTGGAGCATAACCCCCTCGCCGACGCCGCCGACATGATCGCCAAGGCGCTGAACTGAACCGTCAGAAAAGACCGTCGTTGACGGTCTTTTCTGCTTTTTTAGAAAGGTCTTGCAAAATGGTGTTCTATCGGCTATAATATATGTAATTATTATTTTACAAAGGAACTTACATGAAACCTACCGTTTACAGCGTGGGCGAGCGAGCACGGCTGATTGCCATTCGCACCGACCGCTTTAAAAGTGAACTGCTTACCGTGCAGTTCGCTGTGCCGATCTCTCCCGATACCGCACAGCAAAACGCGCTCCTTTTTGAGCTGTTGCGCCGTGGCACCGAGCGCTATCCTACCAAGGCACTGTTTCACCACCATCTCGATGATCTGTACTCCACCGCCATCACGCCCTTTAACCGCCGCGCGGGTGACGCGCAGGTACTGGGCATCACCGCGGACTTTCTCGGTGCGCGCTACGTGGGCGGCGGTGAGGGACTCTTGCCCGAAATCGTCACGCTCATCTCCGAGCTGCTCTATCATCCCTATTTCCCCGAGGGGCATTTCCATCCCCCTTACGTGGAGAGTGAGAAACGAAACCTTGTAACCGCCATTCGTGCCGCAATCAACAACCCACGCGCCTATGCGCGCGATAAATGCCGCGCCTTGCTTTGCGAGGGCGAACCCTACGCACTTTCACTGATCGGCGAGGAGGAAAGCGTTGCGGCAATCACCCCGGAAACGCTTGTCGGCGCATGGCGCGCGATTCTGAATCGCGTCACCCCAACGTTCTTTTACGTGGGCAACTCCGACCCCTTGCGCGTTGCCGAACTGCTCGCGGCAAGCTTCGATACGGCAAGTGGCGAGATGCCCCATTACGCGTGCACGTCGCGCATGCCGCACGAGGTGCGTAGCGAGGTAGAACGTGTGCCGCTGTGCCAAGGCAAGCTTGCGATGGGCTATCGCACCGACGTCACGCTTTCCCACCCACTCTCGCCCGCAACGGTGTACGTCAACGAAATTTTCGGCGGTAGCGCCGCCTCCAAGCTTTTCCTCAACGTGCGTGAGCGCCGCAGTCTTTGCTATCATTGCAGCTCCGCGCTCGATCTTTTCAAGGGCACGATCTTTGTGGGCTCCGGTATGAAGGTGTCAAACCGCGCCATTGCGGAGGAAGCGATCCGCGCCGAATTTGATGCGATGGTGCGCGGTGAGATCAGCGAGGTGGAGTTCAACGCTGCCAAACGCTCGATTGACAATGGCTTCCGCCAAATGTACGATAACCCCGGCGCACTCTTTGGCTTTTATATGGGACGCGCACTCATTGATAGCGAGGAAACGGTGGAGAGCCGCCGCGAGGCGCTCGCACGCGTCACCCGTGACGAGGTAATTGAGGCGGCGGCGCACGTGCGCGAGGGCGCTGTGTTTTTCCTGCAAGGTGAGCTGGATGAGGAGGGTGATGCGGATGAATAACTGGACGCTGCACGAAAGCACGCTGCTTGGTGAGCGCTATTATAGCACCGTGCATGCCTGTGGCTTGCCTATCTACGTGTTCCCGAAGAAGATGTCTACCACCTATGCAATGCTTGCGGTGCGCTTTGGCGCCGTGGATAACGTGGGGGCAAACGGGTGCCGTTTCTCGGACGGTGTGGCGCATTTTTTGGAGCACAAGCTCTTTTCAAACGAGGACGGCAGTGACTCCTTTGAGCGCTTTGCCGCATACGGCGCAGATGCCAACGCTTACACGGCGCACAGCCGCACTGTGTATCTGTTCTCCTGCACCGATCACTTTGAAAACTCCCTTGCCGAGTTGCTCACCTTTGCTACGCACCCCTACTTTACCCCCGAAACGGTAGAGAAAGAGCAGGGGATTATCGCAGAGGAGATCCGTATGTGCCGCGACGATCCCTACGATCGATGCTACCGCAACATGCTCGCAGGGCTTTATGCTTCGCACCCCGTGCGTCTTGATATTTGCGGTTCGGAGCGCTCTGTTAGCGGCATCACCGCAGAGGAGCTTTACGCGGTCTATAACACATACTACACATTGCCTAATATGGCGCTTGTCGTGTGCGGTGACGTCACGCCCGAATGCGTGCTCGCCATTGCCGACGAAACGCTTCCACACGTGCGTGATGCGCGCGTAACTCCACCCGTTCCCCCCTGTGTGGAGCCGCCGCACGCCCACCGCGCGCACACTTCGGTGCGCGGACAGGTAGCAAAGCCCATCTTTGCCATTGGTGTCAAGGACGTGCACGTGCCGGCCCATGCCGATGCTTGCACACGCCGCTCGGCGCAGATGGAGATCCTTTGTGAAATGCTCTTTGGCGACACGGGCGAGCTGTACAACCATCTGTTTGACGAGGGGCTCATTTCCCCTGAGTTTTCCTTTGGCTATTCTCTTACGCGCGATTTTGGCGCGTTGCGCATTTCGGGTGAAGCAGACGATCCGAAAACCGTGCTTGTCCAGATACAGAAATATCTGCAAAAGGTCGCACGCGAAGGGCTTTCCCCTGAAGAATTTGAGCATTGCAGACGTATTCAGCTCGCTGAGTATGTCAAGAGTTTTGACTCCACCGAGGAAATTGCTGACAACTTAGTGGCGTTTCTCTTTGAGGGCGCGGAGATCTTCTCCTACGCCGACGTGATCCGTGACGTTACCTTCGCCGAGGTGCGTGCATTGTTCGATGAATTTTTTGATCCCGCGTGCTTCACGCTATCCGAAGTGCGCCCACAGCAAGGAGGTTAATATGGCTCAAACAACCGTTTCTTTCCCCGGACTTGGCATCGGGGAATTCACCATGAACAAGGTTGCCTTTTCGATTGGCAACGTGTCCGTGCACTGGTACGGCATTATCATCACCTTGGGCATCGTGCTTGCGGTGTTGTATGTGATCTGGCGCGGCAAGCAGGAGGGGATTTCTTGCGACGACGTGCTTGATTACACCATTTGGACGGTGATGTCGGGTATCGTTGGCGCACGCCTTTACTACGTGCTCACCACCCTCAAGGATCCCACGACGGGCAAATGGAACTACACAAGCTTTCGTGACGTGATCGCCGTGTGGGAGGGGGGGCTTGCCATCTACGGCGGTATCATTGCAGGCGCCGCGGCTATTGTAGTGGTCAGTATCGTCAAAAAGTACACGAGGCAAAAGATCTTTAAAATGTTCGACGCGGTGGCACCCGCCGTGATGATGGGACAGATCATCGGCAGATGGGGCAACTTCGTCAACGGAGAGGCGCACGGCTACAAAACCGCGGAGAATTTCTTTTTGCGCATGGGCATTGTGGAGTACGGCAGGGTGCGCTACTATCACCCCACGTTCCTCTACGAGAGCATTTGGAACCTCGCTGGCTTCGTGCTGATCAATCTGCTCTACAAAAAGAAAAAGTTCGATGGTCAGATGCTTTTGATGTACCTCACCTGGTACGGTTTTGGCAGAATGTTCATCGAGGGACTTCGCGCGGACAGCCTGATGGTCGGCCCCTTCCGCATCTCGCAGGTGGTTGGATTTTTGTGCTTCACCATTGGCGGTGCGCTGCTTGCCGTTTGCCTTGTGCGTGCCCATCGCCGAAAGCTCGACGGGGAGGGATACGCGCCCGCGTTTGAAAATTTGCGCACGCCCACCTTCCGTCGCAAAACGGTAGAGAACGGTGTGGAAAATACGCCCAAAACAGATGCAACCGCTTCTGATGACAACCAGGAAAGTGAGGAGTAAGTATGCCGCACATTATTGACGGAAAGGCAATCTCCGCAAAAATTCGTGAGGAGATCGCCGAGCAGGTGGCCACACTCAAAAAAGAGTGTGGCATCACCCCGGGCCTTGCGGTGGTGATCGTCGGTGACGACCCCGCATCGCGCGTATACGTGCGCAATAAGCACCGCGCTTGTGAGCAGGTGGGCTTTGCGTCCTTTGGCTACGAATTGCCGGCTGACACCACCGAGGAGGAGCTCCTTGCCCTTGTAGACAAGCTCAACCGTGATGATCGCGTGCACGGAATCCTCGTGCAGCTGCCCTTGCCGCGCCATTTGGATGAGGAAAAAATTTTGCTTGCCATTGACCCCCGAAAGGACGTGGACGCGTTCCACCCTTACAACGTGGGCAAAATTATGATCGGCAACTACGATTTTCTGCCCTGTACGCCTGCGGGCGTGATGGAACTGCTTCGCCGCAGCAACATCGAGATCGCAGGCAAGGAGTGCGTGATCGTTGGCAGATCCAACATTGTGGGCAAGCCCCAGGCAATGCTGTTGTTGCAGGCAAACGGCACGGTTACCGTGTGCCATAGCCGCACCAAGGATCTGCGCGAGGTTTGCCGCCGTGCCGACATTCTCGTTGCCGCCATCGGCAAGCCCGAGTTCTTTGACGCCTCCTTCGTAAAGGAAGGCGCCGTCGTGATCGACGTAGGTATCAACCGCCGCGCAGATGGCACGCTTTGCGGTGACGTGAATTTTGAGGACGTGGCACCCCACGCATCCTTTATCACGCCTGTCCCCGGTGGCGTTGGCCCTATGACCATTGCCATGCTCATGCAAAACACGCTCACTGCCGCAACCAAGTGATATGAGTGAAGTGAAACTTGGCAAATACCGCCATTTTAAGGGCGGTGAATACGAGGTCGTCGGGATTGCCCACCACTCCGAAACGATGGAGGATATGGTGGTGTATCGCGCCCTGTACGGCGAGCAAGCGCTGTGGGTGCGCCCCCTTTCTATGTGGAATGAAACCGTGACGCGCGATGGCGTGACGGTTGCGCGCTTTACCTACGTGGGGGACTGACACTTTTTTCCGCACGACACGCTTTGAATAGCATTTGAACATCTCGGTCAATACTGTTTTTGAGAAAAAACAGGAGGCCGAGATGTTTTATAATAAAGTGGAGATCTGCGGGGTAAACACCGCCAATTTAAAGGTTCTCACCGACGAGGAAAAGCGCACGTTGCTTGAAAAAAGTCAGGCAGGGGACGAGGCGGCGCGCGAGGAACTGATCTACGGCAATCTGCGTCTGGTGCTCAGTATCATACAACGCTTTTCGGGGCGGCGCGAGAACGCCGACGATCTGTTTCAGGTGGGGTGTATCGGGCTTGTCAAGGCGGTGGATAACTTCAACCTCGCGCTTGACGTCAAGTTTTCCACCTACGCCGTGCCGGTGGTCTTCGGCGAGATTCGCCGCTACCTGCGCGACAACAATTCCATTCGCATCAGCCGTTCGGTGCGCGACCTTGCCTACCGCGCCCTGCAAGCACGCGAGGAGCTCACGCGCGAGCGCGAGTACGAGCCCGGTGTGGAGGATATCGCCAAGCGCCTGGGTGAAGAGAAGGAGGCGGTGGCGCGCGCGATGGAGGCGATC
>JAZNAM010000070.1:0-38440 GCA_045586515.1 Eubacteriales bacterium | reverse complement strand
GATCATTTTCTTGTTTGCCGCATCAGTCAACGTCACGAAATAGCTACCCTCAGCATTGCTTTCGGTGAGCACAGTGAATCCCTCGCCCCTCAGTGCTGCGACATAGGAGTCAAACGCGGCCTTATCCACGCCATTGCCCTTGTACAGGTACTGGAATGCGCCATCGCCCTCGTCCGCCGTGGAACTCAGGGGAAGATCGGGCAACAGCGTCTCATCCGTCAGCCAGCGATCACTCACCTCACTGACCATCCAAAAGTTTTTCGGGAACAAAATCTGGCCGTTTTCATCCTCGGCATCGGCAAGATAGTCATAAAACAGTGGTGCCGCTTTATGGAGCGCAGCCACGCTATAACCTGTGATCACTACCGTTCCGTCCATGACAAGAATGCCGTATTCGTGTCCTTTCAGGTAAGCTTGTGCAATGGCAGTTTGGTCGCGCGCGGTAGCGCCAATCAAAATCTCTCCCCCGGAAGCGGCGGCGCTATCCTTTCGCACACTGCTACCAAGAAGCTTTTCAATCTCAAACGCCACGTCCACTGCATAGTCACGGCCCGTTTCGCTGCTCACACCATAATATGTATCGGGGTTCTTCTGCATGTCGTCCGCAGCCTGATCCGCATCGTCCATCTGTGCGCCATAAACGGGCACATATCCCGAAATGTCAACCATTTCATAGTTATCCGAAACCACAAGCTCAGGCAAGGTGATGGTCGCACCCGTCACATAGGTGTTCATAAAGTAGTCCACACCCATTTGCGTGATCAGCGAAGTAGTGCCCACAATGGTGATCACACTGCCGCTTCGCTTAATGGCAAAGCCATGGCCGCTGATCGCCGCATCTTCACCTGTTTGCACACGAAGCCCACTGGTGGAATTCGCGTGCAGCGACACCGACGAATTGGTGTAGCCATATATTTTATTTGCAAGTTGCTGCATTTTCTTTTTAAACGCAGTCGAAACGTCACCACTATACGACAAAGAGGTGGGCAGCCTTACACTTGCATACGCACCGCTTTCAACGGCATGCTCGCTCCGCGTGTGCCCTTCGAACTCAGCACCACACTCCGCACGTGTACAAAAACGTCTAACACGCAAGGTGTTATCAGGGTCTATTTCCCACGCGCTGAACGCATGCCCAAGCGCATCGATCACTTGGGTTTCCGTCACGGTGTCACACGTGTTACAGGTCTTCTGTTGTGTGCCTTGATCCGTGCAGGTGGGCGCCGATACCGTCACAAAATCCGTGCAATCATGTCCGGTTTTGGGGATCGGCTCCACGATATCGATCGCACCGCACACGCTGCACGCCGCCGTGTGGCGTTTGCCGGCCTTGGTGCAGGTCGGCTCAACGTCCACAACCCAACCGCCAACGGACGTGTGACCACTTGCGGCAATAGACTCGGTAACGATCGTTTCGCCACAGGTTTCACAAGTCGTGCAACGCGAGCCGGGCTCCGTGCAAGTCGGTTGCAGCGTCACGTTCCAACCGCTTTCCTTGTGCCCCGTGGCAGGGATCTTCTCCTCCTCGCGCTCGGTGCCGCATACCGTGCAAACGCGCTTGGCAGCACCTGCTTCAGTGCAAGTGGGATCTTTCGTAATTTCTTCCTCAAAGCTGTGGCCCTGTGCGCAAGGCTTGTCAGGAGTCTTCTCCTGATCGCAGCCCAAAAGCAGCAGCGTGCCACACAGTGCAAGCGTCAAAAACAGCAAAAGAACGCCGTGTTTTTTCATCGCTACACTCCTTTCATTTGTTTGAGCGCCCAAAAGCGCCGCTAAGAACACCCACGCGGGCGTACCCGCGTGGGTGTGTTTAGATTGTTAATACTTGTGAATGGCAACGGGTTTTCTGTTACACATAGTTCTCCTCACACTAGAATAATCCTTCAAATTCGTTTTGGATACGCTGTAATAACCCACACCCGCTCCGCTCGTCGCATGATAAATGTTATTGTAATCAGACCCATCTTCCTTCAGCACAAGCGTAATATGATAGTCGTCCGCGATATAAACATATTGGACCGAATCCACATTATAGAGCAAATGTTGGTCAACCTTCTTGTTCCAGGCTGTAGTAGACTCATTACAATAGTCGGTGTACACCGTGTTCTTGTCCATCGACCACCAAACAACGGTAGGCGAAACAAGATCATAGAACTCAGCAGTTACACCAACACCACCGTGGTGCGTCACCGACACCATGTCGGTCTGCAGATAGCTGCCATACATCGCCGCTACCCATCTGCCGCCCCAACGGTACATATCGCCCGTGGAAAGGAAGGAGGTTTTGCTCGATGCGGAGGCAGTCTTATGATTGACTGTTCTTGCGCCCGTTGTGTCCGCAGTACGCACAAAGTTCAAACGCTGCAAAGTAGAGCTGTCATTGTATGTCACAATGCGCTGGGGATTCAAGTTACCGTGCGTAAACAAGGTATCGATCTCCAGGTTCGCAAAGTAGTATTTGTGACCGGTCTGCGGCTTGATAAACTCAAAATCGATACGCTTCTGGAATTTAGTCAACTCCCAGTTAAAGTTCATGTTGGGCTCGCCCGTGTTATACAGCGTGGTATAGTCAGGCGTATTGGCAATCAGATAGTCCAGTTTGATTTTTTTCTGGTGTTCATTCTTGGGACTCGTGAAATCCCAGAACATGTTCATGTGGTCGCCATGTGCGTGCGTAATGATCCACGCCGCGATACGCGCAGGATTGTCCTTAGAAGGTTCTACATCGTACACGTCTTTGTAGAGTGCCGAAACGATCGACCAGAAATTATTAATCTGCGCCGACGTAGAACTTCCGTCATTGCTACCACCGTCAATAACCACAAAGCGGCCGTCCTCCAACATGATGACGTAACCCGTGCCATAACTAGCCGACGAAGTCGCAGCCGAGAGGTCAATCGACACGATCTTGGTGTCGGTGACCTTTGTGTACGTTTGCTCCGACGTCAGAATTTCTGCGTTAGGCAGCGTAATCACGCCGGGTGCATAGTAACGCCAGCAAATAGCATACGCATAGGTCTTATACTGACCATAGTCATCCACAACCGCAACGTTCTCGGTTGTAAACGCCTCGATCCACTCGCCCGTACTCTCATTACGCGCCACGAAACGCTCGGTTGCGGTTTCAAGATAAATTATGGTATACCCGCTGCCAAGCGTCGAGCGATACGACTTCAACTGCGCAGTAGGGGAGGTATCATACAGATAATATAGCTGGTGCACACTGGACTGGTAGAGATTTTTTTCTGCTTTTGCAACATTTCCGCTCGGCCTTTTCACATCATCAAACTGAATGGTATAGTTCTCCTGTACGTAAGCCGTCGTCACGCGAATCACAGGATTATCAACCCCTGCCGCCGTCCATTCGCTGCTCGCCTTATTGTTGTCGTTTGCATGTGCATATGCCTCGTATGCTACGTGAATCATCTGCGTCCTATCCGGATCAGTCAGCGTCACAAAGTAGCTGCCCTCCGCATCGCTCTTGGTCAGCACCGTAAAGCCCTTCGCCTTCAAACTATTCACGTAGGCATCAAATGCCGTCTTGTTCACGCCATTACCTTGGTACAGGTACTGGAACGCGCCATCGGCATCGTCCGCCGTGTGTGTAAGGGGCAGATTGGTGGGCAACAGCGTTTCATCCGTCAACCAGCGGTCACTTGCCTCACCAATCATGCGCAGGTTTGCAGGCAGCAGAATCTCACCGTTCACTTTAGAATCCGCAAAATAATCCGCAATCAGACCCGTGAGGGACATGGAAAGAATTTCCAGCTTTACATTTTTCTTTCCGTTTTTGAGCGACCACTCATACGTTGTATGGACTTGTGCCATCTTATGAAGCGCCGCATCACTGTAACCTGTAATGACGACGCGACCGTCGATCACCATAAAGCCATACTCATGACCCTGCAACATGGCAAGTGCGGTTTGCGTTTGGTTGCGATTTGTCATGCCGACCAAAATCTCATTCGCAGATGCCGTTTCAGAGTCCGCGGTCGCGCAGTACGTGAGATAACTTGTATAACTATCGCTATCCTTGTACTTGCGCCCAAGAATCTGTCTGCCTATCATATAAGCAACATCAAACTCGATGTCGCGGCCGGTTTCGGAGCTTACACCGTAATAATTGTCGGGGTTTTTCTCAATATTGACGTCATTATACTCCCAACTGGTATCGGCGTTTTCGTCATAAATCGGCGTATAACCGGAAACATCAACCATCACGTAATCATCAGACACCGCAAGTTTGGGAAGCGTGATGGACGTATCCGTGGGCTCATTCATCAGGTAGGTATCCATAAAGTAATCCACGCCCATCTGGGTGATCAGCGCGGTCGTGCCCGTGATCGTGATCACGTTGTCGCTGTAACGGATACTGAAACCGTGACCTGTGATGTCCTTGTCGCTACCCGTCACCACCTTGATCACGTAGGAGGTGCCACTGGTAGAGGCAGACACGGTTTTACCTGTATAGCCATAGAGCTTGCTTGCAAGCTGTGCCATTTTTTCTTTAAACGTATTCGACACGCTTGCGCTGTACACCAAGGAATAATCAGAAAGATCGATGATGGCCTTGTCCTTACTCTCTCTTGCATATTCCTCCTTGGTGTGGATCAGATCACATCCCGGATTCTTGCACTTGACGATCGAATAAGCATCGACCGTCACGCCATTCAGCGTAACGAAGGTGTTAAGTTTACCTACTTCCTCCCAATCACTAAAGTCGTGGCCAAGTGCAAGGGCGGTCGTTTTTGCCGTTAATTGCTGACAACGACTACAATATGTGTAGCTCATTCCATTCTCCAAGCAAGTGGGCGCCGGATCATAAACCGGCTGACCATCCTTATGGCCGAGTGCATTAATCACGATTGTTCCCGGATCCTTATACCCACAGCCCTCTCGTTGACAAGTTCTTTGCTTCACGCCGGTTTGCTCGCAAGTAGCAGGCACGATAATTTCGTATTCCCCATAGTTGTGTCCATGGGCGTCGATTTCCCTGGTGATGTCCGTTTCGCCGCAACGTTTGCACTGCACGGTCGCTCTTTCCAAACCGGGCTCTGTACAAGTGGGATCTTTCTCCTTGGTCCATTCAGGGGTACCACCGTCGAGCTGATGCCCAAGCGCATCAATCACGACTGTTTCCGGATCCTTATACTCACAACCCTCGCGTGTGCAAGTTCTTTGCTTCTCACCGGTTTCCTCACAAGTAGCAGGCGTGATGGTTTCGTATTCCCCGTAGTCGTGCCCAAGGGGAGCGACATCTTCTACCTTGCTACCCGAAGCACCTTGGCAACGACCGCACTGCACGTCTTGCTTACCCTTTACCGTGCAGGTAGGTGCAAGTATCACAATAATTTCGGCATTGGGCGCGTGACCAAGCGCAGCAATTTCCTCGGTGATATCCGTTTCGCCGCAATGTGCGCACGCAACCACCGCGCGTTTCTCACCCTTTTCGGTACAGGTGGGTTCTGTTACCTCCCATGCGGCGATCTCATGACCGTGGGCAGCAAGCACTTCCCTTTCGGTTTCCACGCCGCAACGCTGACAAGTTTTATACTGAACGCCGTCCGCCGTACAGGTTGCCGCCTCTACTACAAAGTCACCGGGGTTATGGCCCAGTTTCTCATCCGTTTCCGTATAGGTGTGTGCGCAGTATGCGCAGGTATACTCGCGCACGCCATCCACCGTACAGGACTGCACGCTGATCTCGTTGCACACGTAGTTGTGTCCAGGGGCAAAGGATTCTACCTTTTCAAACTCGCAACGCTCACAGACATAAAGAAGAACAGCTCCGCTCTCGCACGAAGCGCCATCTTTCATCACGGGTTGGCCGTATCCGTGGGGGTCGAATTCTCTCTCGTCCGCCTTGGTGCAACCCTCCACCGTGCACTTGCGTGTTTCTATTGCGACTTGCTCCCCTCTTTTTACCGCCTCGCAGTCAACCGCGGGTCTTTCCCAATCGCCCCACACGCAATTCGTGATTTTGGCGATGGTTTGGGTTCTCGCCACGCCGTTGCACACACTACAGTAGATGTTTTTGATACCCGTTTTCTGATGCGTGGGCTCGCGCACAACCCTGGATTCGCCTTCTACGTGATCCGTCTTATCAAGGGATTGGATCTCCGTCACGTCGCAAGCACTGCACGCACGCGTCTGCTGACCCGAAACGGAGCAGGTGGGTTCCCTTGTGACGACCCATTCGCCAAAGGTGTGGGCAAGCGCTTGGATGCCCTCTGTTTCAAGCACCTCGGAACAGATCGTGCACTCTATGTGCTTACTACCGGCAGCAGCGCAAGAAGTTGCCTTGTCCTCGATCCAATCGCTCTTCTTGTGACCGGTGGCAACAACTTCGATCTCCTCTTCCTTTCCGCACGCCTCACAAACGCGCTTGGAAAGGCCCTTTTGGGTACAGGTCGGGTTCGTTACAACCTGCTCTCCACCAAAGGTGTGACCCGTGGCGCAAGGATCCGCATTGGCATCACCGTTCACGTTCACATCCACGTCTACGTCGCATGCCACAAAAAGCAGCACGCCACACAAAACAATGAAGATACACAAAGCTGTCAGTATACGTTTTCTCATTTCGACAACTCTCCTTTCGGGGTAGCCGCATGGAAATCAAACACACAATTCCTGCGGCAAGTGGAAGTTTAATAGATTTTTCGCGGCAAGCGGCAGACAAGTGCGGGCTTTTAAAACTTGTCGGGAAATGACGCGAAATAGGTCGCCGCGGGACTTGTGCGTTTCATTTCCGCGCGGGCAAACACTCATACATATTAATTATAGCATATAATTTCTTATTTGTAAAGTGCGCAAGTGTATCAATATTGTGAACGGACGCACGTGGCACAAAAAAAAGAACACCATACTATGTATGGTGTTCCGTTCATTTTTCCCAAACGAAGGTCGGGATAATTGCGTCACGAAGTGCACGCTTATGTGACTTGTGGTCGGGCAGAACCCGCGCAAGCCACGCATAGAATGCAGGGGAGTGGTCGGGATGCTTGAAATGAGCAAGCTCGTGACAAACCGTAAGCCTAACCGCATCAAAAGGCAGAAAGATCAGCCGCGTACTATAACAGATGTGATTCTTGGTATAAAAGCAACTGCCCCATCTTCCCCTCATCTGCCGCACCGTCACCGTAGGAGGCGGGGCATCCCCCACAAACGCCGGCGCATAGGCATCGGTCATTTCGCTAAGCGCCGCGCGCACTGTTTCTGCCGCAAAACGAGCAAACGCGCGCTCACGCGCCGCTATGTCATCAGGGTTAGGCAACGCGAGAATCAGCACGCCGTCCTCGCACCACACGCGTGGTCGAGCAGCAATTCGGTGGCAAACGGTATGAGAAACGCCCCATATTGGTACGCGCTCTCCCGCAGCGAGCGATAAAAGGGGGCTGCGCGCCTCGCGCGCCGCCATACGCGCCATAGCGCTCTTCACAAACTCAACTTGGCGCAAGAGGAACGCCTCAACCTCGGCACGCGTGGTGCGCGTGGGAGTCGAAACGTAGACCTCTCCATCTTTGCGCACACGCAAATTGAGATTTTTCACCGCCTTGCGCTCCCACGTGTACGAAAACGAGAAATCTCGCACCGTCACGCGCCCTTTTTCGATATGAGCCATATTAGCGCAAACGATCCAGTGCGTTTTGCAAGATAATCTCTGCAGAAAGCGTGTCGATCACCCCGCGCCGTTTTTTGCCACGGGTGTTCGTTTCATTGAGGAAACGCGCCGCCGCCATTGTGGTCATGCGCTCGTCTATCAAATAGACGGGCAATGTGCGTTCCAAAATGGCCGCGAACTCGCGAATGCGCGCTGCCTTGGGCCCCTCTGTTCCGTTCATATTGACGGGCAACCCCAGCACAAGCGCCACAACGCTTTGCTCTGCCGCGACGGCAAGCACGCGCTCTGCGGTTTTTTCAAGGCCGCCGCCCTGCACGTTACCGAGCCCGGATGCAAGAAAACGCGCGGGGTCAGATACGGCAAGCCCCGTTCGCGCTTCGCCAAAATCCACGCCCATGATCCTGCCCTTGGTCGCTTTCAATTCTACAAGTGTCATTTCACGATCTCCTCAAGATAGGCAACAAGGTCTGCGAACACCTCATCGCGGTTGATTTCGTTATGCATCTCGTGGCGTCCGTCCTCATACAGTTTCATGCGCACGTCACATCCTGCGCCCTTCATTCTATCATAGACGGTTCGCACGCCTTTCCCATAGTTGCCAACGGGGTCCATATCGCCCGACAACAATAAAACAGGCAGGTCTTTTCTCACCCCGTTCGCCCACTTTCTGGAAGAAACTTCTCCAATAAGCGAAAATAATGTATCATATCCACCCAGCGTGAAGCGGTAGGAACAGAAAGGATCTGCACGGTACGCTTCGCGCACAGCCTCGTCGCGTGAGAGCCAGGAGGCGCTGTCTTTTTCTTCCTTGAAATACTTGCCGTAAGCGCCAAACGCAAGGTTGTAAATCAACTCCGAGCGGTGATGCGTACCGCTAAAGAATTCAATCGCGTGCGCAAGCGCCTTGGCAATACCCGTGGGCGCACCAGGGCCTGCTGTACCGGACAGAATGACTCCCGAAAGCGCATCGGCGTAATGCGTCATATACTTGCGCGCGGCAAAAGAGCCCATGCTGTGCCCGTAAAGAATAATGGGCACTCCCTTGTATTCCTCGCGCATCAGCGCGCTCATCGTATAGAGATCTGCCGTCATATACTCCGCGCCGCGGCGTTTCGCTGTGAATCCGAGCGCGTTTGCACCCATTGCGGTATTGCCGTGGCCGATATGATCATTGCCGCAGAACACAAAGCCCGCCTCGGCGAAGCGGCGCGCCCATGTGTCGTAGCGCTGCACGTACTCACACATGCCGTGAGATAGCTGCAAAACAGCGCGCGGCTTTTCGGCGGCGGGCGCCCACACGTAGGCATGGATAAGCGTTACACCGTCCGCGCTTGCATAGGTGAATTCTCGATATTCAACATTAGCCAAGAAAATCACACTCCTTGTCACAAATATCTTGCGCTAACGCAAGCAATGTAGCACGTTTGTTGCAGGTCGGATCCCGAAATACGGCATCCTGTAAACGGGCAAGTAGCTCACCCGTGCGCGCAGGCACAACGCCAAGTGTTTCTTGCAATTCTCTGCCATTCACGGCAAGTCTGCGGATCTCCACCACACTGCCATCACGTGAAACGCGCGCGCAGAGTTCCTCTGCTTTTACAACGTCCACGCCGCGTAGCGCCGCAAGGGCAAGCGCACCTCGCCAGTAGTGCCAGTAACGCGAGAGATATTTTCTTGCCTCATACGGCGTAGTAGGAAGCGGCTCCCGCGCCGCCGTCACATACGCCGCAAGCGCCTCTCCAAAGGCGTTGGGGGCGTGCAGTCTGCGCGCAAACGCGAAAGCGTTCTCCTCCGAAAGCGTAGGCAATAACGCCGCCATGCGCAATGCCAAATCAGGAGCAAGCGTATTCACGCTCACAGGAGAAAGTGCCGAAACGGTATCAAAAAACACATATTCTGCACAGCCCGTGGCAAGCAAGACATCCAGTCCCGCATCGGCGTTCTTCGCCTCGAACATACGGCCAATTTCCACAAAAATGCGCTCCACGGAAATGCGCGCCAATCCCTCTTTGGCGCGCGCCGCGCCCGCAAGAGTGGCGTCGTCTATCTCGAAATCAAGCTGTGCCGCAAAGCGGAAAGCGCGAAGAATGCGAAGCGCGTCCTCGCGGAATCTCGTTTCAGGATCACCCACCGCGCGAATCACACGCGCAGACAGATCCTCCTTGCCCCCAAACAGGTCAACAATCCCCGTTTCGGGATGCCACGCCATCGCATTTATCGTGAAATCACGGCGCGACAAATCTTCGCAAAGTTCGCGTGTAAACGATACCGTTTGGGGGTGTCTTGCATCCGTATAGCTACCGTCCACGCGATGTGTGGTGATCTCGATGGGGTGTCCCTCGCTCATCACCGTGACCGTGCCGTGCGCAAGTCCTGTTGGAATCACACGATAACCCCCCAAGATTGCCAGCATCTCGTCGGGTGTGGCATTGGTTGTCATATCATAGTCGTTTGGAGTGACGCCGCGAAGCAGATCACGCAAAGAGCCACCCACCACAAAGGCGCGGTATCCCGCACGATCCAATACATCCATTACGTCTTGTACGTAGGACGGAATCTCAAATTTCACGCTTTTCTCACTCCTTTCCTGTTTCTTTTTTTATTTTACCATATTTTTGTTGTTCTGTAAAGCGGTGGCATAGGATGTTTTCTTTTCCTTGTGTGAAAATGCAAATCAAAGCACAAACTATGAACAAGGATCGTTTTTCGTTCCTGAAAGTGAGGTATTTAACATGATGATCATGGATAGAATCGCATTGATCCTCTCCATCATCGGGTCGCTCAACTGGGGCCTTGTGGGGCTTTTCCAGTTCGACCTCGTGGCTTGGATCTGCGGCGGTGCGGACACGTTACTCGCTCGCATTATCTACACCGTCGTGGCGCTTGCAGGTGCATGGTGCATCTCGCTCATCTTCCGCCCCGACGAAACGCGCGCACACGACCGCGTAGAATAAATCAAAAAAGGACGGATATACTCCGTCCTTTTTTGATTTAAATGCGGAACATCATATCGCCGTAATTGGGCATCGGCCAATAGTCGGCAGAGGTCATCGTTTCCATTTCATCAACGAGCACGCGAAGCTCTCGCATGAGCGGCACTACGCGGCGCGCAAATGCAGTCGCCCTTTGCTCGGCGGTGCGTTTCGCGCTTGCGGCAGCGTCTGCGGCACGCAACTCTTTGAGTGTGGCATACGCGCGCCCCACAAGAGCGGAAAGCGTCTGCACAAGCTCCTCCTCCATGCTCACATCAGCACTGGGCAGAAACGCAGTTTTAGCAGCGGCACCGCTTGCCACCTCTGCCGTGTAACCGTTCACGGCGGGCAGAATATCACGGCTCGCCATTTCGATCATTGCCTGCGCCTCAATGTTGATAAGCTTGGCGTAATTTTCAAACAAGATCTCCACGCGAGAACGGATCTCGGTTTCACTCATCACACCGTGGCGTGCAAACAGCGCCACATTCTTCTCGCTCTGGAACGCCTTGAACGCGTCCACAGAGGTTTTGAGATCGAGCAGGCCGCGTCTTGCCGCCTCACGCTTCCATTCAGCGGAGTACGCATTGCCATTGAAAATAATGCGTCTATGCGCGGTAAAGGTGTCTTTGATCAATTTTTCAAGTGCAGCATCAAAATCATCTGCTTTTTCAAGCACATCAGCAAATTGGCGGAAAGATTCTGCCACGGCTGTATTGATCACAATATTAGGCATCGCCATGTTTTGCGACGAGCCCGGCATACGGAACTCAAACTTGTTGCCCGTGAATGCAAAAGGAGAGGTGCGATTGCGATCCGTGGTATCCTTGGTAAACGTAGGAACCGAGGGGATACCGAGATTCATTTTGCTGCGCGCCGTACCCTTATAATCCGTACCACCCACAATCGAATCTACGATGGCCTGCAGATCGTCACCGATAAACATAGAGATAACGGCGGGGGGCGCCTCGTTTCCGCCCAAGCGGTGATCGTTACCGGGATGAGAAGCGGAAAGGCGAAGCAGATCCTGATAGTCATCCACGGCCTTGACTACTGCCGCAAGAATGAGCAAAAATTGCTTGTTCTCAGCAGGCGTCTTGCCGGGTTTTAACAAGTTTTTCGTGGCAGAAGCAATAGACCAGTTGTTGTGCTTGCCCGAGCCCGCAACACCAGCATAAGGCTTTTCGTGCAAGAGGCAAACGAGTCCGTGGCGCTCGGCGACCTTTTTCATGCAAGTCATAATGAGCAGGTTTTGGTCAATCGCCATGTTGGTGGTGTCAAACACCGGGGCAAGCTCATGCTGTGCAGGTGCGCCCTCGTTGTGCTTGGTCTTGGCGGGCACGCCCATGCGCCACAGCTCCTCGTCGAGGTCTGCCATGTAATCGTGCACGCGCGTTTTGAGCTCACCATAATAGTGATCGTCCAGCTCCTGACCCTTGGGTGCCGGCGCACCGAACAGGGTACGGCCTGCATAGATGAGGTCCTTGCGCTGATCGTAAATTTTCTTATCGATCAGGAAATATTCCTGCTCGATACCCACCGTGGTGTTCAGACGCATAGTGTCGTTATCGCCAAACAGACGGAGAATACGAACACCCTCGTGAGAGAGCGCGTCAAGCGAACGCAACAGGGGCGTCTTGGTGTCAAGTGCCTCACCCGTGTAGGAGCAGAATGCGGTGGGGATGAACAGCGTGCCGTCCTTTACGTACGCATAGGAAGCAGGATCCCACGCGGTGTAGCCGCGCGCCTCGAAAGTGGCGCGAAGACCGCCCGTCGGGAAGGAGGAGGCGTCTGCCTCACCCTTGATGAGCGCCTTGCCCGAGAACTCCATGATCACCTTGCCGTCTCCAACGGGTTCAAGGAAGGATTCATGTTTTTCCGCAGTCACACCCGTGAGCGGCTGGAACCAATGCGTGTAGTGCGTGGCACCCTTTTCGATCGCCCAGTCCTTCATTGCCGCGGCAACGGTGTTCGCAATCGACGCATCAATCTCACGCCCCTCACTCACACTCTTTTTGAGCGACTTAAACACGTCTTCGGGCAAACGCTCGCGCATGACCTCGTCGTTAAATACCATGCAGCCGTAATATTCGGGAACGTTCATCATCATGATCGGCTCCTCCTTGCTCTATCTTGCAGAAAATAACAATATATAGTAATTATATATCATTTTGTCATGGATTGTCAATACTATTAGCAAAAGGCATGAGAAAAAGGCGCTATCCCAAACGGATAGTGCCTTTTCCTTTCACCCCAACGCCTTTGGCATATTCTCCAGCATATTTTCAATAAAGATGCCGTAGCCCGTGGTGGGGTCGCCGATCAACACGTGTGTTACCGCGCCGACAAGGCGCCCATCCTGAATAATCGGGCTGCCCGACATGCCTTGCACGATGCCACCCGTTTTTTCGAGCAGTTTTTCGTCCGTGACCTTGACGGTAAAACACTTATTTCCACGCTCCGCGCGCTTCACGTTGGATAGCGTCACGCTATACTCGCGTGATACGTTATCATCCAGCGTGCACCACACGCTTGCCGCCCCCTCGTGCACCTCATTTCGGTGCGCGACTTCTTTTCTGCCCGCCGTCGTGGTTGGGCACTCCACAAACACACCATACACGCCACAAAGCGTGTTACTTGTGAGCGTACCGGTGCGTGCCGCGGAAAAGTGCCCGCGCAACTCACCCGGCGCACCCACGGCACCACGCGTAATCCCTGCGATGGTCACCCCCATCACCGCACCGCGAGAAAGAGGGATCAAGGCGCCGCTCTCTCCATCGCAAATGCCATGTCCCAGTCCTGCAAACGCGCCGGAGTCTTCCATAATAAAGGTCACCGTGCCAATACCCGCACCACTATCACGCACAAACAACCCCACACGCCATCTGCCATCTGCATCGGCACGCGCAGGCGTGAGCTTTGCCACGTGCTCCGTACCCTCTCGCCGATACCCAATCGCGATCTCCTTTCCTGCACCCGCCTCCAATACCTTGGATAGCGCTTGGGCGTCCGAAAGGGCTTCGCCGTTGATCTCATAAATGCAATCCCCCGGCGCCAGTCCCGCCGCGCGGGCAGGATTGTGGCAAGCACCGCCCGACTCCACGTCGCAGTACCCCACCACCATGACGCCCTCTGTGGCAAAGCGCACGCCAAACGGAATACCACCCACCAAAAGCGTTTGACGCGGCTCTTTCGCCATGGCCGTCGGCATCAGCAAAGAAAAGAGCAAAAGCGTGAGCAACAGTGAAAGCGCACGCCTTCTCCATCCATTTGTTTTCATCTTGTTTTTCGTTCCTTCCCCGTTTTGTTCCCGCCATATTACTATGTGCCGACACGCGACACTTCATGTCTAACAATTAAAGTCCTGCGTGCCATCATTTAACACTTGACAACGTGCGCGCAAAACGATATAATTAGTTAGTAAACTAATTATACGAGGTAAAGTATGAAACAAAAAAACTACGGCACTCTCCCGCCTCCCCCACGCCGCGCGGAGCGAGAAAGTGCACCTGCCGCACCGCGCCTTTGCATTGAGATCTCTCGCCTTCTACGCGCGCGCGTACAAAGCGAAGAGTCTGGTGTTATGGCGCAAAGCACCGCCCGCGTGGTAATGGCACACCTTGCCGCCACAGATGGCATGGCACAGCTTGAAATCGTGCGCGTTACACGCCTAAAACCCCCAACCGTAAGCGTCCTGCTGCGCCGCATGGAGGAAGAGGGCTACGTTACGCGCGAAGCAAACGAAAATGACCGCCGCGCCGTGCGCGTCACCCTCACCGAAAAGGGACGCGAGTTCGACCGCAAGCATCTCGCGCGTCTTTCCACCAACGATCATCAAGCAGTTGCGGGGCTCACCCCGGAGGAATGCGCCAAGCTGGAAGAATTGCTCACGCGCATGCGCGACAATCTTGTGGAGGACTAACATGAGAAAACTGTTCAAATATATGAAGCCGTATCGCGGCTGGGCAATCATCTCACCCCTTTTGATGATTGGCGAGGTCGTTGCCGACCTTTGCCTGCCTTATCTAATGTCCTTCATCGTCAATTATGGCATCATCGGCGAAGACATCACCGAAAGCCGCATTGCCTACTTTATTATGCGCACCCTGTTCGGTGAAATCTCCTACTCAGGCCTGCAAATTATTCTCACCTTTGGCATTTGTATGCTTGTCGTGACACTGATTGGCGGATTTTTCGGTACGCTTTGCGCATATACCGCCGCCAAGGCGGCGCAAAGCTTTGGCCACGATCTGCGCCGTGCCGCTTACGCCAAGGTCATGTCACTTTCCGCTGAGCAGACCGACCGCTTCACCACGGGCTCACTCGTCACGCGTATGACCAACGATGTCGGTATGATCGTGGAGTTTATGGAGAGCCTATTGCGTATGTTCGTTCGCTCGCCTATGTTTTTCGTGGGCGGCATCTTCTTCCTTTTGACGCTTGACGTCCGCTTTGGCGTGGTACTGCTTGTATCTCTCCCCGTACTGATCGTAACGCTCGTACTGGTGCTGTCGCGGACCGTGCCATTGTTTGCCAAGGTGCAAACCAAGCTTGACCGCGTAAATTGCGTGGTACAAGAAAACGTTAGCGGTGCGCGCGTGGTAAAAGCATACGTACGCGAGGAGCACGAATGCAAGCGCTTTGACGACGCCAATGCGGAACTGCGCGACATCAACTACCGCGTCCATAAACTTTCCGCCATCATTCAACCCGTCGTTATTCTCGTGCAGAACTTCTCCATTATCGCCATTATTTATCTGGGCGGCAACCGCATTGCCGACGGTTTTATGGGCATGAGCACAGGTAATGTCATGGCGGCGGTAACCTATACCACCCAAATTCTTTCTTCCGTGATGATGGTCACGATGCTCTTCCAGATGATTTCTCGTGCCCTTGCTTGCGCGAAACGCGTGAACGAAGTGTTGGACACAGATCCCATCATCAAAAGCGGAGAACAACGCGCAGATGCTGCACCCATAGCAATCTCGTTGCAAAACGTCACGTTCCGCTACCCCGGCACAAAGGGCGCGCCCGTGTTGCACGACATCAATCTTGATATAAAAAAAGGAGAAACGCTTGCCATCGTGGGCGCAACGGGCTCGGGCAAATCCTCACTTGTACGTCTAATCACGCGCTTCTACGACCCCGTTGAAGGCGCGATACTGGTGGACGACGTGGACGTAAAGGACTGGGATCTCAGCGCACTGCGCGCCAAGATCGGTTACGTGATGCAAAAAAGCGAGCTGTTCTCGGACACCGTCGCCGCCAACATCCGTTGGGGACGCCCCGAAGCAACTGACGAAGAGGTGAAGCGCGCCGCAAGCGTTGCGCAAGCGGCAGAGTTCATTGAGGATATGAACGACGGCTACAACACCTTTATCGCAGAAAAGGGTGCTTCCCTCTCGGGCGGTCAAAAACAGCGCATGTCGATTGCGCGTGCGCTTTGCCGCCGCCCGCAAATTCTCATTTTGGACGACTCCACCTCCGCACTTGACCTTGCAACCGAAGCCCGCCTTCGCGCGGCACTTCGCGAAGAACTCACCGACACCACCGTGGTTCTGGTGGCACAGCGTATCGCCAGCGTGCGCGACGCTGACCGTATCGCCGTTATCGAAGACGGCACCATCCATCACTGCGCACCGCACGACGTCCTAATGCGTGAAAGCGCGACTTACCGCGACATCTACGCATCGCAAATGGAGAGAGGAGGTGCGGCAAATGAATAACAGACCGCCTATGGTTCCCGATCGCCCCGGCGCAGGAGGCCCTCCCGGCAATCGCCACATGAGCCGCGTGATGCGCGAAAAGCCCAAAAACACCAAGCGCGCGCTCGGTAGACTTCTCGGTTACATCGGCAAGAGCCGCTTTATCCTCATCGCGCTGCTCGTCATCGCCTTGCTCGTCAGCTGCATCGACTTGCTGGGTCCCCTACTCCAAGGTAGTGCAATCGATGCAATTGAGCCCATCTACTACAACGCCGAAACGGGCGAGCTTCTCCACAACTACGACCACACTGACGAAATTTTTGCCAACATTCCCGTCAAAACGCGTTTCCACGTACACTTTACAGGCGGCGACTATATCGGGCGAGATGGTACAACACCGGGTCTTGTCCCCGCACTTGTGGCAATGGGCATCTTCTTTCTCATCAATGCCACGATGAACTTCGTGATGCACGTGGTGGCAGCAAAACTGTCACAGTACACCGTATACACGATGCGAAACGATCTGTTCCGTAAGATCTCCAAACTCCCTATTCGTTATACCGACACGCATAAGCACGGCGACATTATGTCGCGTATGACCAACGATGTGGAGAACGTATCCAACGCCATCTCCAGCGCGGTCACGCTTCTGTTCCAGGGACTGCTCACCATCGTGGGCACGCTCGCAATGATGCTCTTCCTCTCGCCCGCCATGACGCTCGTGGCACTCTTTACCATTCCCCTCTCGGTGTTCGTCTCCACCACGCTTGCTAAATTCATGCGCAAACACTTCATCAAGCGCCAACATCTACTTGGCGCCATGAACGGAACGGTTGAGGAAATGGTAACCTCGTATAACACCGTCATGGCATACGGCAAGGAGCAAAGCGCCGTTGCCACTTTCGGCAGATTCAGCGCAGACTATCGCGACTGCTCGGTTCGCGCCCGCGTATGGGGCTCCATCATGGGTCCCGTGATGAACTTTATCGGCAATCTGCAATACGTCCTCGTTGCCGCAACGGGTGGTGCGCTCATCTTGTTCGGTGGCGTGGGCAGCATCAGTATCGGTAATATTCAATCGATGCTCTCCTACTCCAAAAAATTCACCCATCCCATCAACCAGATCGCAAACCAGTACTCCGCCATCCTCACCGCGCTTGCCGGTGCAGAACGCATCTTTGAGATTCTCGATGGCGAGGATGAGATCAATGCAGGCACACACACGCTTGCGGTTGAAAACGTAACAGGTAACGTGGAGTTTCGTGACGTACACTTCTCCTACGTGAAGGGCGAGCCCGTTCTGCGCGGCTTTGACCTCTCCATCGGTACAGGCAAAAAAATTGCCATCGTGGGCGCTACGGGTTCGGGAAAAACAACCGTTGTCAACCTGCTCACACGCTTTTATGAAATCGACAGTGGCGCTATCCTGGTAGACGGCGTGGATATTCGTGAGATTCCCAAGGACACCTTGCGCCACTCCATCGCCATCGTGTTGCAGGATACGGTTCTGTTCCGCGACACGATCCGCGCCAACATCACCTACGGACGCCCCGACGCCACCGATGAGGAGCTCCACGCCGCCGCGCATTTTGCCCGTGCAGACCGATTTATCGAGCGTCTTCCCGAAGGCTACGACACCGTGCTTGCCGAGGGCGGCTCGAATCTCTCGCAAGGGCAACGTCAGTTACTCTCCATTGCGCGCGCCGTGCTGGCTGACCCCAAGATTCTCATTCTGGACGAGGCAACCTCGTCTGTGGATACGCGCACCGAAATGCACATTCAGCAGGCTATGGTCAACCTCATGAAAAACCGCACCTCGCTGATCATTGCACACCGCCTTTCCACTGTGCGTGATGCAGACGTCATCGTCGTGCTGAAAGACGGCGTGATCGCTGAGCAAGGTTCGCACGAGGAGTTGCTTGCGCGAAGCGGTGAGTACGCCAAGCTCTACGCCAATCAATTCGCGGGGATTGCAACGTGACACACGCACAGGAGATCTCTTTCCTTCGCTACTGCAACGAGGAACTCTCGCGCGTCAAAACGCGTGACGGCATCGGGCTGTATGAGGAAAAGCGTCTGCACAGCGTCCTCAAACGCTGGTTGTACGACGATTTGGCTGCACACGAACAAAAAATCGAGGGGGCGGACGACAAAAAACGAAAATTCGTTGCAGACGTCCTCACCCCTGACGGCGAAATCTTCGAAATTCAAACGGGCGACCTTTACCCCTTGCGCCATAAGATCGCCTTCTATTTGGAGAAGACAGACTACCGCGTAACAGTGGTGCACCCCATCGTTATGGAGAAGCACGTGTGCTGGCTCGACCCCAAAACTGGCGAGATCACCGCACGCAACAGACGCAATGCGCGCGAACTGCCGCTTCACGGCGTGGCGCAAATGCGCCATTTCGTGCCGTATTTGGACAATCCGCGCTTCACCCTACTGCTCCCCGTTATCTCCGCAGAGGAATTCCGCTTACTGGACGGTTGGAGCAAGGATAAAAAGCGCGGTTCGCACCGCTATGAGTTGCTCCCCACCGGGCTGATTGACGTGTGCCGTTACGCGTCGCGCGAGGACTACCTCGCGGCGTTCCCGCCCTTGCCCGACGTCTTTACAGCGAAGGACTTTGGAAAACTTACACACCTGCGCGGGCGCCTGCTCTACAACGGACTGGCCCTACTCGTCGCCCTCGGTGGCGCCGTGGAGGACGGCAAGGAAGGCAGAGCAAAACGCTACCGCAAAACATAAGGAAAGCGCCCTATCTTCTGGTGAAAGATTGGGCGCTTTTATATTGACAAATAGGGGGCGAAGTGCTACAATAAACCTCGTAATCACGAAAGGAGGTCCGCCATGATCGCACTGCTGTATACCGCCGTTGTGCTCTGTTCTATTTCGCAAAGCACGATGAACAAATTCAATAAAAGCGGCGACGCGATTCGCTTTAACTTTTTCAAAGGGCTCTCCGCGTGCCTTGTCTTTTTCACCGTTTATCTGCTCTCGCGCGAGGGCTTTCATCTGCCCACCTTGCTCTACGGCGCGGCGCACGGCATACTGCTCGCCATCGCCAACCAGGCGGGCTATAAAGCACTCCATTCGGGCCCAATGGCGCTTACCTCCATGGTGGTGAACTTCTCGCTTGTCATTCCCTTCCTCTTTGGCATCGTCCGCTTTGGCGAAACGCCCTCGCTGTTCGCCTATTTCGGGCTTGCACTTTTGCTCACCGCACTGGTTTTCCTCAATCTTCGTCGCCGCGGCGGCGAGGACAAACGCCCCTCGCTCAAATGGGCGATCTTCACGGGCGCCACGCTTCTTGCCAACGGCTTTTGCTCAGTGGTGACCTCGGCACATCAGCGCGCATATCCTGAGCAATTTGAATACGGCTACACGGCCTGGGCAACAGTTGTTTGCCTTGTGATCTTCACCGTGTTAGCACTCGCGAGTGGCAAGCTGAAAAGCACGCATCGCACCAAGCGCGGCGATCTGCTTGCTTCGGGCGCAGGTATCGTCAATACGCTCTCCAGCTTTTTCACTGTGCTGCTTGCCGCCACCAGCCCCGCGTCGATCCTTTATCCTCTGCTTTCTGCTACCACAATGCTCGCCGCCCTCATCGTCGGGCGCTTGGTCTTCCGCGAAAAGCTCACGGGCTTCCAACTTACGGGCTTTGCCCTCGGCGTTGCCTCGGTGGTACTGTTCAATCTATAAACAAAAAGGAACTGCATGGCAGTTCCTTTTTTATCTGTTGAAGCGTCTTGCGTAGCCGCATTTTCGGCAGAACTCCTCCACGGCAACGCGGCGGGTGAATCCATCACGAATCGCGCGTGCGCGCGGCGTTGCAAGAATGTCAGCAAGTGTTTGCTCGTGCAAATTTCCAAGCGCAAGCACGCCGTCCGCATCCAGGCAGCACGGCACAACCGTGCCATCGCAATGCACACCGACCTGATCGCCAAGCGCGCGGCAAAACAGGCACGCATCGCCTTCCACGGCGCCAAGATCGGGCCACTCAAAATGCTCCCCCCATTCAAGGAACACCTTGTCGCTGCTCAGTCGCACGCTCTCACGGTGCGAGGGCGGCCACTCTCCGGGGAACGCCTCGTGTAACTTTTCCAAAATCTCGCCGTTTTGCTCCTCGCCCTCGCCGCCGACATTCCACAAGCGAAGCACTGCAATGCAGCCCTTCGCGGCGGCGCGCCGCGCAAAGTCAATACACGAGGTGAAATAGTCAGGGGCGGCAAACGCCGTATTCGCGGCAGGCGCATGTAAGGAAATGCTGATTTTATAGGGCAAGTGCGCAAGCAACTCCTCGCCACGCTTTGAAAGAAGCGAGCCGTTGGTGGTTAAGATCGGATAAAATCCTTTTTCCCACGCGCGGTCTACAAACTTGGGGAACAAGGGGTGCAAAAGTGGCTCACCCATCAGGTGAAAGTACAAAAACTTGATCTCCCCCACAAGTCGGTCCGTCAGCGCATCAAACTCCGCTTCGCTCATCAAACGTCGCTCGCGCCTCGTTCCATGGCAAAAGGAGCAAGAAAGATTACAGCAATTTGTGATTTCCAAATACGCCTTGTCGATCATACGTTGCTCCTTTCCTCGTTTTCCCCTATTATATCACAGAAGCCGCCAAATGTCTAGCCGAGCATTTGTGCGTCACCGCAATTTTTTACTTGCTATATCGCAAATTTGTGATATAATGAAACTACCACCATAAAGAACGGAGGATTTTTTATGAAGAAAATAATTTCCCTTGTGATGGCAGCAGCGCTCCTTGTGTCGCTCGGCACGCTTTTGATTGCATGCGACGAGGAACACGCGCACGCATTTGACGCCACCTGGACGTATGATGAAACCGCACATTGGCACGTATGCACGGGCACCGATTGCGTGGAAGCGGCAGATCGCGCCGACCACACCTTTGCAGACCCCGTCGTTGTTACGGAAGCAACAGCCGATGCGGAAGGCACCACCAAGCAAGCTTGCTCTGTGTGTGGCTATGAAAAGGGCGGCAAGATCGCCTTCGCGGGTGTGAGCGAAAGCAAGTGGGATGCTATGCTCTCCGACGCCAACTTTGAAAACTACACCCTGGAAACAACAGGCACTGTAACCACTACGGCAGGCGGTCAATCCTTCATGTCCACGGAAAAATCGATTTTCAAGGCCGCCGATGACAAGATTGAGATAACGTTGTTCGACCCAAGTGGTGATTCAGACTGCGTGGTATATGACGGCGAGATCGCAAGGGCACAAAAGCGGCAGTATTCCCAGGTGTTCCTCTGTCTGCTCCGCGAATACGAACACTTTACGTATGACGCCGCACAGAAAGCTTATACCGTGACAAAGACCATCACCATCAGCGACACCTTTAAAACAATTGTGAATGATCCCGAGACCGGCGTTCAAATGGTTGACATGCCCATCACTATCGAAATGCGGAACGCCAAAGCAACGCTGTCAAATGACGGCAAACTGCTCGAGCTGGTCTGCGACTATACGCAATCGATGAGCATGCAAGGCAACGATGTGACCCTCTCTGGTCTGACCACCTGGACGTTCAGCAATTACGGCGCAACGGTGATCAACGCACAGTAAATAACAAAAAGAGCAGACACGGTTTGTGTCTGCTCTTTTTATCACGGCTCGCAAACGTCCACGTCAACGCCTTCCGCAACGCGGGTATCCATCATTCACCCCATCAGCGTGATGCCCGTATCAAACGCGCTGATTTTCCGCTCATTTTCCGCCGATATGGAACTTGTCGCTCTCCTTAAGATCCAGCGCCGTGATCACGTTGCCATAGATCTCGTGGAAACCGTCAAACTCCGAGGGCGCATGCGCGTCACTACCGAGATAGAACTTGCAACCACACGCTTTGGCTACGTAAAAGGGGCGTAACGCCAGGTGCAGATCTGCCCCCGCCTTGCGCATATCCTCAAGGTTCAGTTCAATGCCGCAACCTCGCTTGGCGGCTTTTTCGAACACGCGCGCCATACCCTCTTCGGGGATAGCGGCGAGCGTCGCGAAATACTCCTCCATCGACTTGCGACGCCAATTTATCAGGCAGGTCGCAAGATGCGCAATGCCCACCTTGTGAAAGGGCAAGGGTTGCTCCAACACGTGTGCGAAACGCTCCACCCAAAGGCGTGCGCGCGCCTCTATCGTATCGTCGCACTGCTCAATAGTGAAGCCCATCATATGCAGATGCGTTGTGGGGATCACGATGAAATCAAAGTCATCGTAACGAGAAGGTGGACAACCGAGAACGAAGTTTTTGTCAAGGTCTGTTTCACAGCCAAACAAATACTCGATCCCCTCTGCCTGCGGCAAGGGTTTTGCCTTGCAAAGATGCTCAAAATTCTGTGTTTGATACCACTTGGACGCGCCTGGCACCGTACTGTCCCAATAGTGATTGGTGATGACGATGCGGGAGAGTCCCAGTTCCTTCGCGCGCTTCAAAATGTAATGCTCGTCCTGCGCGGGATCCTCTGCACAACTTGACAAAAACGAATGAATATGATAATCGTGATCAATCTGGTATCTCATATACGCCCTCGCTTTTTGGATAGACTTTCTATTGATGATTATAGACACTTCCCCGCCGAATGTCAAGCCATATCCGCCCAAAACAAAAAACACATCGCCCCGCAACCGCAAAGCGATGTGTTTTTTGATTTTCTCTTACAAGTGAAACTTGCAAAAAGTTAATTACTTGCTTGCTTCCTCAATAGCAACAGCAACTGCCACGGTCATACCAACCATGGGGTTGTTACCTGCGCCAATGAGGCCCATCATCTCTACGTGAGCGGGCACGGAGGAAGAACCTGCGAACTGAGCGTCACCGTGCATACGACCCATGGTGTCGGTCATGCCGTAAGAAGCAGGGCCTGCAGCCATGTTGTCGGGGTGAAGCGTACGACCCGTGCCACCGCCGGAAGCAACGGAGAAGTACTTCTTGCCGTTCTCGATCGCCCACTTCTTGTAGGTGCCGGCAACGGGATGCTGGAATCTGGTGGGGTTGGTGGAGTTGCCGGTGATGGAAACGCCAACGTTCTCCAGACGCATGATTGCAACGCCTTCGGGCACGCTGTCAGAACCGTAGCACTTTGCGTTCGCGCGAGGACCGTTGGAGAACGCCTTCTCAGAGAGAACTGTAACCTCCTCGGTTGCGGGATCGAACTGAGTCTGTACGTAGGTGAAGCCGTTGATACGGGAAATGATATAAGCAGCGTCCTTACCAAGGCCGTTCAGGATAACGCGAAGGGGCTTTACGCGCACCTTGTTTGCGTTCAAAGCGATTTTGATTGCGCCCTCTGCAGCTGCAAAAGACTCGTGACCTGCAAGGAAGCAGAAGCAATCGGTCTCCTCGGAGAGCAGCATTGCACCGAGGTTGCCGTGACCAAGACCAACCTTGCGGTTCTCAGCAACGGAGCCGGGGATGCAGAATGCCTGCAGACCGATACCGATAGCAGCAGCGGCGTCAGATGCCTTGGTGCAGCCCTTCTTGATTGCGATTGCTGCGCCAACAACGTATGCCCACTTTGCGTTCTCGAAGCAGATGGGCTGGGTCTCCTCTACGATCTTGTAGGGGTCGATGCCCTTCGCGTCGCAGATCTCCTTGCACTCGTCAATAGAGTTGATGCCGTATTCCTTCAGCGCGGCAAGAATTTTCGCCTCGCGTCTTTCGTAACCTTCAAACTTTGCCATGATACTCTACCTCCTCTATTACTCTTTACGGGGGTCAATGTACTTAGCGGCGTCAGCAAATCTGCCGTAGGTACCCTTGGCCTTCTCATAAGCTTCGTTGGGCTCTACGCCCTTCTTGATCATATCGGTCATCTTGCCAAGAGAAACGAACTCGTAGCCGATCACCTCGTTGTTCTCGTCCAAAGCCATGCGGGTGCAGTAGCCCTCGGTCATCTCAAGGTAACGAACGCCCTTCTCCTTGGTGCCGTACATGGTACCAACCATGGAGCGCTCACCCTTACCAAGGTCCTCCATGCCTGCGCCGATAACAAGGCCGCCCTCAGAGAAAGCGGACTGGCTACGGCCGTATACGATCTGCAAGAACAGCTCGCGCATAGCGGTGTTGATTGCATCGCAAACAAGGTCGGTGTTCAGCGCCTCCAAAATGGTCTTGCCGGGAAGGATCTCAGCAGCCATTGCTGCGGAGTGCGTCATACCCGAGCAGCCGATGGTCTCAACGAGTGCTTCCTCGATGATGCCGTTCTTCACGTTGAGGGAAAGCTTGCATGCGCCCTGCTGGGGTGCGCACCAGCCCACACCGTGGGTGTATGCGGAAATATCGGTGATCTGCTTTGCCTGGATCCACTTGCCCTCTTCGGGAATGGGTGCGGGACCGTGATTACAGCCCTTTTTGACTACGCACTGATGCTGAACCTCAAGGCTCTGTGCGTAAGGCATTTCACTTACGTTGCTCATGTGTTTTATCTCCTTTGTAAAATATTAAACTGGATTAGCCAACGATCTCGCCGTAAACCTCGCCAAAGGCGGCAGCGGCGTTGCACTCGTCGGTATCAATGTGCATGGCAAGCGCGAACTTGTCGGAAACGCGTACCACAACATCGTCAAAAATAAGGGGGCGTGCGGTCTTTACCTCAACCTTTACGATCTGCTTGTCAACAACACCCAGCGCCGCGGCATCTGCCGTGGTCATGTGAATGTGGCGCTTCGCAACGATGGTGCCCTCTGCCATATCGACCTCGCCTACAGGGCCAACGAGTTTAAGGCCGGGGGTGCCTGCTACGTCACCGCTTTCACGAACGGGAACAGCCTTCAGGCCCAGCACTCTTGCATCGGTAAAGGAAAGCTCCACCTGATCAGCAGGACGGAAGGGGCCAAGAATCGTAACAGCAAGCTCGCCCTTGGGGCCAACGAGCTTGACGCGCTCCTCGCACGCATACTGGCCGGGCTGGGAGAGATCCTTTTTGTTGTGCAACTCGGCATCGGCGCCAAATAGGGCGGCGAAGGTTGCGGCCGTCACGTGAATGTGACGAGCAGAAGTTTCCACAAGAATCTTCTTATCCATTTTTGCACCTCTTGTCAGAATTTGTGTGGACTTGTCCACATGCGTTAATATTATAACATAATTTTTTTCGTTTGTAAATGCAAAAAACAAAGAAATATGGCAATAATAAAAAGAAAACGAAAGGAAGAAATGGCGTGAGCGAGGAAAAAGACAAAAACACAGCAAGTGACACGCGCGACGATATTACAGAGTTTGGCTCCACGCGTGTCGGCGACGACAAAAGCGGCATCCATTGCCTGTCGATCATCGGACAGATTGAGGGACATTATTTTTTGGGGGAAAATCAAAAAGCAACCAAATACGAGCACCTCATCCCCTTGCTTGTATCTATTGAAGAGGATCCTGAGATCACGGGGCTTTTGGTAATCCTCAACACGATGGGTGGAGACGTGGAAGCAGGGCTTGCCCTCGCCGAAATGATCGCGTCTATGACAAAGCCCACCGTGTCACTGGTACTGGGCGGCGGCCATTCGATTGGCGTGCCGCTTGCAGTGGCGGCCAAGCACTCTTTCATCGTGCCAAGCGCCACGATGACCATTCACCCCGTGCGCACCTCGGGGCTGGTGGTAGGTGTGCCGCAGACCTTCCGCTATTTCAAAGAAATGCAAGCACGTATCACGGGATTTATCTGCGACCACTCGCGCGTCGATGCGCAAAAGCTGGAGGAACTGATGATGACCCCCGACATGCTTGCCACAGACGTCGGTTCGATCATTGACGGTAATGAGGCCGTGCGCTATGGCATCATCGACGAAATCGGCGGTCTCGACGCCGCGCTTGCTTATCTGCACAACGCGGAGAAAAAAGCATAACAAAAGCCCTCGGCACTGCCGAGGGCTTCGTTCTTTATTCGCAGAATACAGCTCCCTTGCGCGGTTGTAGCATGTCGAATTTTTTTGTGCGAACGACCATTGACAAACAGCGCCCACTCGTTTATAATGATATTGTTCTTGCAGGCGTAGTCTAGTGGTAAAACCTCAGCTTCCCAAGCTGATGCGGCGGGTTCGATTCCCGTCGCCTGCTCCAATACAAAAGGGGTGCCGTTGGGCACCCCTTTTGTATTGGAGTTGGCACGGAACACCACGGCTTGTGCGTGCAACGCACAAGCGCGGGTGCGCATACCCCGCCCGAAGATCGGTAAGCTTGTAAGCGGCAAGGCGTAAACTATTCGCCCCCTACTCGCCAAACAACAATCTTGCAAACAGCGGCAACGCGCGCGAGTCGGACGAGGTCATGGTAACCGTACCACGCATGGGACGCTCCGACAAAAGCCCCTGCGCATCCAGTCGCCGCACAAGCTGTGCAACCGTCCCTGCAATACCATCAAAAAGCGGAACGTCCACACTAAGTACCGAGGAGATTGCCGTACGCGCAAAGCAGAAATGCGTGCATCCAAGCACCACTGCATCAAGCGATAGCGAGCGGTAAGGGGCAAGTAATTCTCCTATGTAAGCCCGCATACGGGGCGAGTTTTCCTCTCCGCTCTCTACAATTCGCACAATTTCGGGTGCGGGAAGTTTGAACACGGTGCAACGTTTCTCATGTCGCTCTACAAGCGAAGCGAATTTCCCCTCGCGCAAAGTGATCTCGGTTGCCATCACCAAAACACTGGGATTCTCTGCCACACAAAGCGCAGGACGGAGCGCGGGCTCCATCCCGATAATGATGGCCTCGGGATAACGGCGCCTGAGTTCAAGCGCCGCCACCGCCGTCGCCGTATTGCACGCGAGCACCAACGCCTTTGCTCGAGTGAGCAATCGCTCGGCATGCTCTATCGTGAGGGAGAGCACCTCATCCACACTCTTTTCACCGTACGGCGCGTTTGCGCTATCCCCATAATACAATAACTCCTCACGTGGCAACCGCGCGCGGATCGCGCGCAAAACAGCAATGCCCCCGGCGCCGGAATCAAATACGGCGACGGGGGCGTTTCTCTCGTTCACATACATATTCAGTCCCCCAACCATCGGTAGCCCACGCCCCGCACAGTGCGGATGCGCCTCTGTCCGTCTGCTTCCAGTTTACGGCGCAGACGGTAAAGATATACCGCTACAGCATTGGAATTTTCGGCACTTTGTCCGATGATGGTGGAGAGTTCTTCTACTGTGACAACGCGGTCACGGTTCTCTTGTAAACGGATAAGGAGCGCTTGCTCCACTTGACTAAAATGTGGGGACTTGCCAAAGGACGAAGAAAACGTTTCCTTGGGAAAAACAAGTGCAGATAGTTTCCCGCGCAAAAGCGCAGAAAGCTCCGTTGCACAAAACGGGAGCGCGAGCACAGCATGATACTGGCTTTTTTTCGTCATATCCAAATGCGAGGGGGCCTCACAAAAGGCGATCTTCATTGGTGCGTCGCTTCGCACAGGGCATTTTACAGGATGAACCAAATCAATCAGCAAAACACGTGCTTGCAATGCACTTTCCTCGCAAAATCCGCACCGTTTCGCCTCTAATGATAACATTCTGGCGGTTATTGCATCCGCCGACAGCACGGCAAAACTCATGTGTTTTCTGCAAGAAGATCATCAAAAATGATCTTGATGCCCTCCACACTTTCTGCGTGCATCAACGCGCCGCGCGCGGTAGTTGCACCACGTAGCCCTTTGCAATACCAAGCCATGTGCTTTCTCGCTTCGGGAATGCCGATACGCTCACCCTTCCGCGTCACCATGTCGGCGGCATGGGCAAGCGCTACGTCAAGGCGCTGTGCGGGAGAGGGGGGGACAAACTCTCTGCCCTCAAGTGCCGCACGCACCTCGTCAAATATCCATGGATTGCCCAGCGCTCCGCGCCCGATCATCAACGCGTCACACGAGGTTTCTTCCAACATACGGATGGCATCAGCACCCGTCACAATATCGCCGTTGCCAACCACAGGAATGCGAACGGCACGCTTCGTTTCGGCGATAATGCCGTTATCACTGCTCGGTGCATAGAACTGCTGACGCGTCCGTCCGTGCACACAGATAAGATCGGCGCCTGCATCCTCGAGGCGTTTCGCAAGCTCGGGGGCATTGCGCTCTGTCGCGTTAAATCCCGCGCGAATCTTTACCGTAACGGGAAGTGATACGGCACGTTTTACCTCGCGCACAATCTCGGCGGCAAGTTCCGGCTCTCGCATCAAGGCGCTTCCCTCGCCGTTGCCCACCACTTTGGGCACGGGACATCCCATATTGATATCAATCGCGGCAGGTGCACACACACGTGATGCGCCGCGATACGCACCACTCTCAATCAGTGCCGCTGCACGCGCCATATACAAAGGATCTCTGCCAAAGAGCTGAATCGCCATGGGCTCCTCACCTGGCGTAATATTCGCCAGCGCTGCCGTTTTGGCGGGTGCACTTTCTCTGGACGCCTGCTCAAAGCAAAGCGCTTTTGCAGAAACCATTTCGCTCACGGTATAAGATGCACCCAACTGTCGACATATGACGCGAAAGCTTGCATCTGCCACGCCTGCCATCGGGGCAAGCATCAGCGGCACGTCAAGCGTTACACCACCTATCTTCAACGCATCCATCATCCGTTAAACAAGCGCATCGTGCGGCAAGCTTCCGCGTGCACGCGCTGACAAAGCTCGGCGGGAAAGCCCATCTTCACACCGGGATCGTCAAACTCAGACACCTTGATGATGCGTTTTCTACCCGTAAGAGTATAAAATATCGTCACTGCGGCAACGTAAGTGCCGAAAAGAGTGGCATGACTGCCGTCTTCGCGATACAGCGTTTCGACCGGTTCCGTTTGGCGAAGGCGCAAGAACACCTCACCCACGGGTGCAAAAAAACAGCTATTGGCATAGCAAAAACTGCGATATGCCTCTGCCATTGCGTTTTGCACGCCCTTTTCCTCGCGCGTGGTGATCCAGGGCATGAAGAAATACAGCGCGGCATCCGCCTTCTGCGTTTGTTCAAGCAGTGCGGCAGCGGCAGCGCGGAAGGATGCTTCTTCAAAGCCGGAAGCTCTATCTTGCGCGATCACCGCGTTATACTCGCCGCAGCGGATATTGAATATGGTGTTGGGTGCTGTCACGTGATAGGAAAGGCTTTTTCCGCCCTCAGCCAGCATGGTGACGTGCGTACGCTGCCCCGTCGCTTCGAATAGGCGTCGCACCATATCCGGCAAACCGTTATAGTAGGTGTGGCTGTTGCCAATAAACAAAAGCTTCATGTTTTTGCTCCCTCTGCTTCATGCCAAAAACGCGTCATGGAACAACGCGCATCTTCCCCCTTATCATACCACACCACGCCAAAAAAGTCAAGGGCGACGCCTTTTCACCGCAGACTGCTACATCCGTCGCGAGTAGCACTTATAACGCGGCAAAATTCGCTTTTTCTCACCCCGTTTGCGTCGCATTTGGACGAACGAAATTCCTTGACCGCGCCCATTTTGCCGTGTTATGATAAAACTACCACCTACCAAACATTCAAAAAGAAGGAGAGAAAAAATGAAACACTGGAAAATGATTGGATGCGTTGCCCTGCTTGTTGTCGTTGTGTGTGGCTGTGTGATTCTTGGACAAAATGCAGATGCAACAGAGCAAAACGGTACGCAAACCGATCCCCCACCCATCTCTAACGTGGCGGACAACAATGATAATAGCGCCCCAAAAGAAGAAGTAGAAACCGATCCCATCGTCACCCCCGATGAAAACGAGATCACTCTCCCCACCAACACCAGCACCTCTGTGGACAAGCCGTATAGCGAGGGGCTTGCGTTCCGCAGTAACGGAGATGGCACGTGCGCGGTATCGGGCATAGGCACTTGTACGGCCGCCTCCATCTTGGTTCCACCAAAAAGCCCAAGCGGTGACACGGTGACAGAAATCCTTCCCTTTGCATTTTCGGGTGCAATCGTAGGCGCCATCGAAATTCCAAGCACCGTCACCACACTTTCTAACGCTTCGTTTGAGGGGTGCCCGCGCCTGTCTCTTTTGCGTGTAGAAAAGGAAAGCGCCTTCTTTTCAGAATATGAAGGTGCACTATACAGCGCAGACGGACGAACCCTACTCTTCTGCCCGAGCGGCAAGGGTGCAAGCACTCTCACCTTACACAAAAACACACGGCGCATCGCGGCAGACGCACTTGCCGATTGTACGACGATTAAAACAGTTCGCTTCTCAGGCAGTAGCAGTGAATGGCAGGCTCTCATTGTTGGAGACGGAAACGACATCTTAAAAACCGCAACCATACTTACCGATGTGAAATAACAAAAAAGGCACCCGCCACGGCGGGTGCCTTTTTTACATATTACTCTTTATCCCCAGTCGATTCCGTTGCACGCTCCTCGGCAACTGCCTCGGGTGCTACGGTTTCTTCCGCGGTTTCGATTTTTGTTGTTTTGCTCTTCTTCTTGAAGATCTTCGCGAAGAATGCCTTAACGCTCTGCCAAACGGAACCAAAGAAAGCCGAAAATCCGCCTGCCGCCTTGATCTTATCCTTCAGCACGAACCAGTACACTGCGAAGAGTGCAGCGGCCACCACCAGGATAGAACCAAAGATAATCAGCAGAATCGCCCAGACGGGCATGCCGTCAAATGCGACCTCGCGAGTTTCAACAGCGCCACAGAGAAGGCAAACTCTCGTTTCGATGCCTGCTGCTTTGCGCGTAGCTCCCTCGGTGAGTTCCCAAGTCGCGTAGTTATGGCCAAGTGCGGGAGTTGCAATCAAGCCGCACTTTTCACAAACTTTTGCTTCGGTGCAGTTTGCTGCATGATCGTACTCATGCCCAGTTGCCTCTGCCAAAACCTTGTTACAGTTGATACAGACCGAATCCTCCGTACAGGTCGCACTGCTCTTTGCCTTATGACCCAATGCGGGTGCAAGCACGAAATTGCAACGCATACAAGTCAAAGCATTGTCGCAGTTTGCGTCAGCAGAGGAAACGTGGCCAAGCTTTTTCTGGAGAACAACGGTACATTGCTCACGTGCACAAACCTTGTCGGCCGTGCAGGTGGCATCGGGACCGCTCCAATCATGGGTGCCGTGTGCCTTGTGCAGCACTCTGCCGCAGGAAACACAGCAGGAGTCAATTTCACAAGGATTGTTATTCTCGGCGGCCTTACAATATCCGTTCTCGGACAGCACCACGCCGCACCCTTCACGAGCGCAGATCAGCTTGGTCTTACAGTCTACGTAAGCGCTCCAATCGTGAGAACCGATTGCAGCCGTAACATTCGTCTTTGCAAAGAAATCACAACCGTCCAACGTACAAGCATGTTTGGTGTAGCCCTCGGTCACACAACCGGGAACAACAACACCATCCGCAAGCTCGTGCGCGTATACCGCGACAGAACCATTCACGTTCACGGTGATGGGCTCAGGGAAAGGCTTCTCGGGGTCGGGTACGTCAGCACCGACCACGACGTGCGCCAAAGACACATCTGCATTGCCATGTGCACCTTCCTTTGCACGAAGCGTTGCAACAAGCAGCACCTCGTCTGCATCAAAGGAGTTCGTCATAACCATCAGCTCGCCTGCGCTCGCCAGGTTGATGCAGGAGTATCCCTCAGGCACCTTGGCATCGGTAAGCTCAAGTACATCTGCGTTGTAGATCAGAGAAAACTGTCCTGCACGCAGTGTTTCGCCATTCCATTTGCCAGCTGTTACACTGATTTCAACAACATCGCCTGCGCCAAGCACCAAACCCTCAACTGCTTCAAGCCCCGTGTCGGTTGTAGCCGACACGGAAAGCTCAAGCACGGGCTCTTCTGCTTCAGCAGCAAATGCGGTGATCGTACAGAAAGTGAGCAGTATAACAACCAAAATCGAGATCAATATTCTTTTTGGTTGCATATTGTACACCTCTATTTCTTCAAATTATTCAAATTTTGTTTCAAAAAACCACTGAGATAGCTATCCCAAGCCAATTAGTAGGCAATGAAATTCGAATATTTGATGGAGGTGTTGAGGTACTGATTGACAATGTAGAGGTCCTCAAAGTCAACGTAGCCGTCCTGATTAATGTCAGCCTGTGCTTCGTAAGGAGCAGCATTCTCATCCATACCGAAAGCAATCAAAGTGTTAATGGCCAACTGATCCTTTACATTGATCACACCGTCATTGTTCAGGTCACCAAGCTTGCGAACCTTAACGTTGGTAACAGATTCATTATCAACGGTAAGCTTATACTCGCTCTCGCCATCAACGTTCATCGCACTGTGAGCAGTGATCTGAATGCTATAGGTGCGAGAATTACCATCTTCGGCATCGAGAACCGTATCAACTTCAGCGAAAGCATTGTTATTCACTTCGAAAAGCAGAGTGACAAACTCCTGCGCACCGTCCAAGGTAACAGGCTTGATCTCGCCATCTTCGTAGTTTGCGCTAAACGCGTTGATGATAACTTTACCCGATTGGTTAGCCACAGCAATATCGGTTGCGGTAGTAGTACCTCTATTGTCCTTAACGTATACGCCGAATGCGTTAGCACCCGCTTCGCCAAGGTTAAAGCCTCTGTAGGTAAGTGCACCCTTTTCAAAATTAACAGTAAGGGACAGGCTATAAACATCAACGTTTACAGCATCAAGGGAAATGGTATAGGCGATCCAGCCCTTGTTAACAATAGTCGCCTCCGGGCCGCGCGTGCTCGCAACGGTTGTCTTGAATGCGATATCGTACGCTGCCTCAAGAACTACGCCTTCCTTCTTGTTGCCGCAGTTCTCGCAAACCTCAACGTACCAGCCGTCCTTAACAAGAGTTGCAGCGAAAGACTCCTCGTCCTTTACGTAGTTGTGGTTTTTGGCAGGAATAACATTGTGAACTTTCTCGTAGTCGCACGCAGGATCGCTGCACTCTTCCCACTCCGCGCCTTCCTTACCACAGGTTGCGGGGGTTTCTTTCTGAACCAATACGTGACCGAAATCCTCGCCACAGGAAGCGCATACGGCTCCGTTGCCTTCAGCGTCCTCGTTACATACGGCAGGATCGATATCGACGCGAGTCTCGCCGTCCATGTAGTAGTGGCCGGTCTTAAGCGCGGTGGCGTCAACCTCTTTCTCATAGAGGCCATACATGCCGTTTGCGTCTTTTCTGTTGCAGAGGATGTCTAGAAGGAGCATATCCTCAACATCGCTATAATCCGCAAGGTCGCCTTCGTTGACACAGTTGGTGCAGTATTTCACGATCTCACGATCTGCAGTGCAAGACTGAGCAGTGACCTCGTGTTCCGCAAGGTTGTGACCGGTTGCCTCGGCATAACCCATAGCGTAGGAAAGGTCGCAGGTGTCGCATCTGTAAAGAGTGATCGCGTAATCAACGCAGTTACCTGCACGAGTCATATCTTCAATAGTGCCCGCGCAGTTCTCATGTGCGGGAGCCTCTGCAACGATGTCGATGGTGTAACCGCCGCAGTCGTTTACGCAATCGATCTTCACCTTTGCGCCCTCGGTTTCGGTTGCCGCGATGTAATCACCAAGGCTGTACTCATGACCAAGCGCGGGGATCTCACCGCTTTCCTCAAGAGGATGCGCGCCATTCTCCTGGCAAACGTAGGTGTATTCACCAGGCTCATCGCAGGTGGGGGGGGTTACCACGGTGTAAACGCAGCAACCGTCGGGGTTAGTCATGCCCTCGAATTTGCTGTGAGTCAGCGCAGGAAGCTCGATTGCGTTTTGGGTATCCTCATAACCGCAGATCTTGCAGATGGGGGTAGAAACGCCCTTGCCGTCCTCCACAACGTTTCCGCCCTCGTCCGTAGCCAAAACGGGCTTGGTAACAGGGACGGGGGCATCCAAACCTTCGACTTCTTCCAAAACAGTTTCCGTAACGATATCGCCCGTTTCGGGATCGATCTCGTACTGGGGATAAGTAGGCTCGTCGGTCACAACGCTCTCGTAATCGTGTGCCTCGTCAAGAACAACGTTCTCGATCCACTTTGCGCCGCATTCGCCGCACTCGTACTTGTCGTAACGACTGTGCGTGTGACCATCGTTGATGATGACAACGGGTTTGGGCTCAACGTCTGCTGCGTGCTCGCAGGGTTCCGCGATAGCCGGTTGGGCAAACACAGGCAGTGCGCACACGGACAGAAGCATAGCGAGCACCATTACGAACGCCAAACATCTCTTCATCGTGCTTTTCATGGTATTCCTCCGAATTTAAAAAAACTTGAAACTAAAATATCCTTCCCCTTGCCGTGTCGACACCGCCTCGCGACGGATTTGGTGTTTTCCACAAACACAGGCAAAATATTTCACTCCAGTTATACAAATTATAGCATACGCCCCACCCTTTGTCAAGCATTTTTGCAAACCCTGTACAGAAAAATTCCCTTAATCTTATACGCATGTGCGCGCCGCGCATATATAGTGGTTCTTGACAGTTTGCGTGCACATATATGGTGTTAGCAACGCGTTCTTCTCTTTTTGCGCAAAAAGAGCACACCTCGCGAACAGCCAACCGCCGTCGCACATACGCAGCAAGAATTGTAAATTATTTGTAAACAACAAAAAGGGCGCCCCGAGGGGGGCGTCCTCTTTCCGCTTTTTGTTGCAATCACGACACATCTTCGTAATTGGTGTCCTCAGTCAGCGTATTCATCGCGTCCTTGTCCAGATAATCTGTGGGGTCGACTTGCAAGCCGCCCACCGTCATCTCCAGATGGAGATGGGGCTCCTCGCCCACCTCAACGCGTGCAGTGTCGCCAACGGTGCCGATCACGTCACCCGCCTTCACGCTCGCGCCGATCACGACGCCCTCAGGCAGTTCTGCGGACAGATTCTTATAAATGGTGTACGCATCGCCGCCATGCTTGACCGCCACGCACTGACCCATGCCAAAATCCTCCCAAACCTGCGCAACAACGCCATCTGCCATTGCCGCAACACTAGCGCCCTCAACGGTACCAATATCAATGCCCAAATGCACCCGATAGTCGCCCATCGTGGGAGAGAAAACCTGAAGCTCTGCGTCGTGGCTCTTTTGCAGCACACCCGCGACGGGCAAAAGGAATTTCTCCGGCAAAGTGTTCGTGTTGGTAGAAGGCTGCTCATTCTCGTCGGGCGTAGGGTTTGTGTCCGGCGTGGTGTCAGGATCTTGCAAACCGACCTGCTCGCCGGGCAAATCGTCCTTTGCCGCGCGATTTGCCACCACGGTGGTCACGATAATGGCAGTGAGCACCACCAGCATGACACCGATGGTCAGCGCAATGGTACGCGCCCCCTTATCCTCTTTCAGCTTTGTAAACAGATTGAACTTTTTTTGTTGCATGTGCGTTACTCCTTTTCTTTTTTGGTCACCACTATTTTTGCCAACCTTGAAATTTTTATACAGCAAAAGCAAAAAAAGACTTGCCGATATTTTTTTGATGTGGTATACTAAAAAGGTATTGTAGATGCAATCGGAGGGATGGCATGTTCAAAGTAGGTTTCGACAACGATAAATATATCCGCACGCAGTCCAGCCACATTCAGGATCGAATTGCGCAGTTTGGCGGCAAACTCTATTTGGAGTTTGGCGGCAAACTTTTTGACGACTTCCATGCAGCGCGCGTCCTACCGGGATTCGCCCCCGACAGCAAGATTCGCATGCTCGTTCAATTAAAAAAGGAAGCGGAGATCGTAATCGTGATCAACGCCGCCGACATCGAAAAGAACAAGGTGCGCGGCGATCTCGGCATCACCTACGACCAGGATGTGCTGCGTCTGATCGACGCTTTTCGTGGCTTTGGTCTGTTCGTGGGCAGCGTCGTGCTCACCCGTTTCGAAGGTCAGCCCGCCGCCAAGGCGTTCCAACAACGTTTGGAGGCCCTCGACCTCAAGGTCTACCGCCACTACCCCATCCCCGGTTACCCCTCTGACGTTTCTCGCATCATGAGTGATGAGGGCTTTGGTCAAAACGAGTATATCCAAACCTCGCGCTCGCTCGTTATCGTAACCGCGCCCGGCCCCGGTTCTGGCAAAATGGCAACGTGCCTATCCCAGCTGTATCACGACAAAAAGCACGGCATCCGCTCGGGCTATGCAAAATTTGAAACCTTCCCCGTATGGAATCTGCCGCTTCGCCACCCTGTAAACCTTGCCTACGAGGCGGCAACTGCAGACCTCAAGGACGTCAACATCATTGACCCCTTCCACCTTGCCGCTTACGGAGAAACTGCCGTCAATTATAACCGGGATGTGGAGATCTTCCCTGTGGTAAAAGCCATGTTTGAACACGTATACGGCGAATGCCCCTACAAATCCCCTACGGATATGGGGGTCAACATGGCAGGCAACTGCATTTTTGACAACGACGCCGTGTGCGAGGGTGCGCGTGACGAGATCGTGCGCCGCTACTATCGCGCCGCTTGCTCCCAACGCAAAGGAGAAAGCGACGGCAGCGACGTTGAAAAAATCAATCTTTTGATGAAGTCCGAGGGCATTTCTCCCGAACAACGCCCCGTGATCGGCGCGGCGTTAAAGCGCGCCGAGCAAACCGGCACCCCCGCCGTGGCGATCCAGTTAGCGAACGGCAAAGTCATCACGGGCAAAACGAGTCAGTTGCTCGGCGCAGCATCCGCTGCACTAATCAATGCACTCAAGGAGCTTGCCGGCATCCCGAAGGAAATCAAACTCATTTCCCCCGAAATTCTCGCCCCCGTTTCGGCACTAAAGATTGAGAGACTTGGCAACCAGAATCCTCGTCTGCACCCCGATGAAGTACTAATCGCACTGTCGATCTGTGCCGTCAGCGACGACACCGCGCGCCGCGCGCTCGATTGTCTCGGACAGTTGCGCAACTGCGAAGCACACGCGACCGTGATCCTTTCCCAAATGGACGAAACCATTCTCAAAAAACTCGGCTTGCAAGTCACTTGCGAACCGCAGTATCAAACCAAGCGCCTGTATCACGGATAATAAAAAAAGCCCCCGTTTGGGGGCTTTTTTTATTACATTTCTGTGTGCGCACGATTCGGAACAGGCGGATCGGGCGGCACTTTGAGGGGCGGAAGCTTTTGTCCCTTCTTCTTGTTGTTCTTCGGCATTTTTCATCACCTCGCACCGCTATTTTTCCACACCGTCCACGTACTTATTCAAAAATCTCATCCAAAAGATCACGCTCGGCAAAATCAGGCGTGAACGCATCGCTGGCCGATTCTTTCCCCTGGAAAAATCCGTCAAAGCCAAGCGCCATGGCACGCGCCATCACTGTGTCATACTCGAACGAGGTCACGCGGCGGTGAAGGTTTCGCGGTGCATCAACGGGTGCAAATTCAGGTGTGTATTGCCGCATAAGCGACAAAAGAACATCCGACACGGGTAGCGTATCTGCAATGCGTTCTATCACCGCAACAGAGTCCTCTCGGCAACCGGGGAGCACCAAATGTCGCACCATCATGCCACTTTTTAGCATTCCATCTTCGCCATAGCGAATTTTACCAACCTGCTCATACATAGCGGAAAGCGCCTTTGTGGCATGCTCTGCATAATCGGGGGCTGCCGAGTATGTTGCGGAGAGCGAAGGGGAAAGATATTTGAAATCGGGCAGATAAATATCCACCAAGCCATCAAGAAGTGCGAGCGTTTCGGGGCGCTCATATCCGCCGCAATTATACACGACGGGGATATGAAGCTCGCTCTTTACGGCACGCAATGCATCTGCAATACGCGCTGCAAAATGCGTGGGAGTAACGAGATTGATATTGTGGGCACCCGCCTTTTGCAAGGCAAGAAAAAGTTTACCAAGTTCCTGCTCGCCAAGTTCTCTACCCACCGTGCAAGGCCGAATCGCCTTATTTTGGCAAAAAATGCAGCCAAGTGAGCAACCCGCAAAAAACACTGTGCCGGAACCGCGCTCACCACTGATAGGCGGCTCCTCGAAGGGATGTAGCGCCGCACGCGCCACGCGGACGCGCTCACCCATACCGCATACGCCGCGCTCACCGATTTCTCGCCTTGCGCCACAACTGCGCGGGCACAAATTGCAGCCATCTTTCACGTGCATCCCTCCTTTACCGACGGATTACAGGATGATTTTACCACATTTATATAATTTTTGCAACTTTTATGTGAAAATCCAACACCGTCTCGCGATTTTGTGATAAAATATGGAGTGTGCGAATTATCCTCTCGGAGGTGGCAAAATGCAGGCATATCCTTTGCGCCGCGCAGAGATTCTCCGCGTCGGCAC
>JAZNAM010000069.1:0-25345 GCA_045586515.1 Eubacteriales bacterium | reverse complement strand
CGCAAGGAAATCAGAGATCTTGATGCGTATCTTCAACTGATCAACAATCATGCAGATAAGGAGCGCTTGCTCCGTATCGTGAACGAGCCGCGCCGCGGCCTTGGCGACAAGACGCTTGCCGCCGTGGAGGAGATTGCCGCTTATGAGGGCGTGAGCATGTTTGACGTCATGTCGCGTGCGGATGCTTATGTGGCGCTTTCCCGCTCGGCTAAAACCCTTATGGGTTTTACCGCTTTGATTGGCGAGCTCACCGCGAGAGCAAGTGAGTTGCCGCTGGATCGCTTTGTTGACGAGGTGCTTAAGCGCACGGGTTACCGTCAGGCGATCCGTGATATGGGCCCCGAGGAAGCGGATCGACTGGACAACCTGGAGGAGTTTATTTCGGGTGTCGTAGAATATGAGGAAAGTGTAGAAACGCCTACGCTTACCGAGTTTTTGGAGATCAATTCGCTGGTTGCCGACGTAGATCGCTACGACGATACAGCGGATGCCGTCGTGCTCATGACCATACATAGCGCAAAAGGTTTGGAATTCCCTCAGGTCTTTCTACCGGGTTTTGAGGATGGTATTTTCCCCGGTATGCAAACGATCCTCGGCGGTGAAGCTGAGGTCGAGGAGGAGCGCCGCCTTGCCTACGTGGCGATCACGCGCGCCAAGGACGAGCTTTATATTCTCCACGCCAAGAGCCGTTTGCTTTACGGTCGCACGTCCTGCAACCCCGCCTCACGCTTCCTTGCTGAAATCCCCGAAACGCTGTTGGAGCGTCCCGCGGCAAGCGCTACAAGTTACGCACAGCGTGGCACTTTCGTGCCGCGTGAACATATGACACCGCCACAGCGCACGTACAATCCCGCAACGGAAAAGCTCAACGTCGGGCGTCCTGCGCCGCGTGCTGCGAGTGCCTCTGCACTTCTTGCGGCGGGGGATCGCGTTCGTCACCAAACGTTTGGTGACGGTTCGGTTCTGTCGGTACAACGTATGGGCGCAGATTATCTTTATGAAATTGCGTTTGATACCAAGGGTACCAAAAAGCTTATGGCAACCTACGCCAAGCTTCAAAAAATATAAACGGAGGACATTATGGACATCATCAAGTTTATCAAAGAATACGGCACGCGTGTGGCGGTTATCGTCACGGCGATTGCACTACTTTTATTCATCCCCGCAGGGCTTGCAAAAAGCACGTTGCTTTCAGTTTTTTTGATTGTGCTGATCGTGCTTTTCTTGGCCGCGGCAATGGCGCCTTTGTTTCTTGCAAAGAAAGAACACTTGGGCGATGTGCATTTTTTCCTGTATCATCCTGAAACGCGTCGCACCATGCCGCGCAATGCACTGAGCGAGAAATTATTGCGTGAACGCGTTTCGTTTTATCTTAGCGCATTTGGTCGTACCCCACTTTCCCTTTGGGACGAAATCCCCAAGGAACTGCGCGTGGAGCTGAGCGTGGAGCCCCAGTTCCGTCCCGTACTGGCATATAGTATGCTGCTTGCCCTCTCGGATTGTAAGGAAGAGCAGATTGCCACTATTTTTGAACAGGCAGACGTTCGTGCGGTATCCTACGCATGCAAAGCGTTGAGTGATGCGGGAGATGGCGATCTTGCAAACTATTTGTTCACACTGAAGACGGAAAAGAGCGCCAATGCAGTAGTGGTTACGCCTTTCTTTAAGAAGAACGCGCCGCGTTTCTCTGTGCGTGCAATCAGCTACATTCAAAAGAATTTTGATGAGTTCTACGTTGAAAAATCCCGTTTTGCAAAATAATACGAAAAAAGGGTGCGGTGTTTACCGCACCCTTTTTTCTGTATGTTTAGCAGTTTTTTAATCGGTTTGATAGTAAGTCAAAGGCAACACTAAAAAAAGAAAGGAGATGATTTCGTGATGAAAACGGGAAAGCGAATCATTTCGGTGTTCCTTGCGCTACTTTTGCTTGTCTTACCGGTGAGTGCCGCGGATAGCGCGTGCCATTGGTATTGCATCCGCACCAAGGCACACCGACAGCCGCCCATTCCGCCCGAATTTGCCTTTATAGAGAAGTTGGATGGGTATTTTATTGACCGCGTGCATGGTGACGGAAACGCGGATAAGGTGGTGTATCTTACCTTCGATGCGGGGTATGAGAACGGAAACGTGGCGAAAACACTGGATGTACTGCGCGAAAAAGACGTTTGCGCGGCATTTTTTGTGCTCTCTCACTTGGTGAGCGCAAATGGCGACATTGTACAGCGAATGGAAAGGGAAGGGCACCTTGTGTGCAACCATACCGCCCATCACAAAGATCTGTCCAGGGCGGATAACGCGTGTATCGAGCAGGAAATTAAGGCGTTGGAGAAAGTCTATCGCGACCTAACAGGGAAAGACATGGCGCACTATTTCAGGCCGCCCGAAGGGAGCTTTTCGCGCCGCATGATGGAATGTGTACGCGATCTTGGCTATAAAACGGTGTTTTGGAGCTTTGCTTACGCGGATTGGGATAATCAAAAACAGCCGTCAGCAGATACCGCCATGAGGACCGTGATGGACAACGTTCACAACGGCGCCGTTTTGCTATTACACCCCACCTCTAAAACCAACGTGGAAATTTTGCCGCGCGTGATCGCTGCGCTTCGTGCCGAGGGTTATCGTTTCGGCACATTAGACGAGTTATGCGCCGCACGGTAAGTGTGTTGCTTGCGCCTGTGCTGTTTCTTTGCTTTTCGCTTCACTCATTGGCAGCTGTACCGATCATTTACAGTCATGCAACGGGTGCCTCAAAGCCGCGTGTGGCGCTCACCTTTGACGATGGACCTCATCCACGCTATACAAAAGAAATTTTAGATATCCTTGCACAATACAATGTTTGCGCCACCTTTTTTGTCGTTGGAGAAAATGCAGAATTTCATCCCGAGTTGATCCGCGCCCAGATTGAGGCAGGACACGAGGTAGGGAATCACACCTACTCTCATAAGCGTCCGTCCGGGCAAACGCAAGAAGAGCTTTTGAGGGACGTCACCGCTTGTAGCAAGGTGCTCTTTGAGATCACACAAAGCCCTGTGCGACTGTTCAGGCCCCCAGAGGGGGTGTGCAGCGATGCGGTAAAGTGTATTTGCTCGGGAAATAAGCTTTCGATTGTGTTATGGAGCATTGATACCCGTGACTGGGCGCACACAGAGCCCAGTGCGATTTGCGCCAATGTACGGACGAACGTTCGAGATGGCTCTATCATTCTCATGCACGATTTTATCGGTAAAAATAGCCCAACCCCTGCGGCATTGCGGCAAATGATACCGATGCTGTTGGAGTTGGGCTATGAATTGGTAACGGTCAGTCAATTGCTGGAGGGGGCGGAGTGATCTCTAAAGCGTCGTCGCTTTGATATTCGTCCTCATCCTCGGGATCTTCGTAGGTGTTGAGCGTGGGGTCACCGTCAATCATGTATTTTTTGATATTGGGATATGCGGCATAGGTCGACGTGAAGCCGGCGAAAGCGGGCAGATAGAAGAAGGGAAGAATGATGGGAAGCGTGAAGCCGATGGAGAGCGCAGGCATGACGATCAGCACGTTGGCAAGCGCCACGGTGGAAATGGCAACAAGGGCAAGGAAGTTGCGCTTGATGCCAAGCATCGAGAAGATCAGCGCATTTTTGAGCAGCTTTTTGATCGAGAGATCAAAGGTGATCATCATCGTGTAGATATAGAAGCGCATGAACACGTAGATCACTGCGAGTGCCACGCTCAGGAACAGAACGGCGTAGTAGAAGAATGCGCCGTTCTCGGCAATCGCCGGGTAAAGCAGCGAGGAGCCGTAGTAGTATAGATCAAACAGTAGCACGCCGATCACGGTGATGTCGATAAGACCGAAGATAAGTCCTTGCTTCCAGTTGCGCTTGATGGCGTAGAAATAGTCGGAGAGCAAGAAGCAGGAGTCGCCGCGCACCAAACTGCGCAGGTTATAAGCGGCGCCCACATTCTGCCATCCCCAGGTGATGATGGTAAAGAGCGCCAGCACCATCATGATGACGATCGCGGGCGTAGTGGGGAATGCGGCGTCCTGTAATTCGCCGAAAAGCCCAAGCATGGCGCTCGCGACAGTGCTACCGCCACCGACGGTTTCGCCCAGCACGCGTGTGCCAAGCAAAGGGGCAAATACAGCACTTGGCACGGTGGTAGTTTGACGGCCAAACAGGTAAATGATCAGAATTGCCACCAGCGGGAAAAACATGAAGTCCATGATCAGGTTTAGCGTGAGAAGCTTGCCCGCATTGCGCCATAACAGTTTGAAATAATACGTGAGATTTGGCGTTTTATCTTCGCGCTCAAGATCGGGCTTCTCCTTTTTTTTGAAGCCGAAGATGTTTTTTTCGTTGCTCATTTTACATCCTTTCAGATTGAACAAATTAGCGCCGCCACTTGTGGCCACACGCGATAGAGAAGCAGTGCGCAAATGGCGCATACTGCCAGTTTTAAAAAAAGTGAGAGGCATTCTCTCGAAAAAAGCAAGCGCGTATCACGCAGCTTGGATTCGTAGGAGAACACGCCGCACAGTGCCGCCACGCCGCAAAAAAGCAGCAGGGTACACACGAGATAGCACAGCACGGTGTTACATGTGAGAATGGTGCGACGGCCGTCTTGGGAGAGCGCAAAAAGACGGCACAGGAGCGTAGCATCCAACGTTGCCTTACACAAGGTGAGCAAAAGTAGGAAAGGGTTTGAAACCGTGAGAAAGGCAGAAAAACCCGCAAGCAGGAAAAACGCGCATTGCACACCGCCGATGCGATCAAGAGACGGTAGCGTCCCGTGTTTTGCAAAAAACGGGACGGTTAGTAATACGCCTGCAAGGTAGCATAGGAAAAAGCGAAAAAACAGACGTGCCGTAGCATTTTCTTTTGTTGTTGGACAAGACGTAGGCAATCACATCACCCCTATACCACTATATGGGTGGTAAGCGGAACTATACGTGCTACTGAAACATATTCTTATTGTAGCATAGATTATAAGAAAAATCAACTGTGCGCTATGAAAGTTTGTATAATTTTAAAATTCCGACGAAAAAGAGGGAAAGGGGGTAAAAAAGTTTTTCGCAGTGCGAGAAAACGCGTCCAAAAATCTTGATTTTTGTAAAAGATGATGATATAATAAAGAAAAAACCTAAAGGAGATTTTCGTTATGGCAAACAAGAAAAACCGTGAACTTTTTTCCGCGCTTTTGTACATTGTCGTGGGCGTACTGCTCGTTATTTTCCGTTCCCAGACCTTGAACTGGGCAATGACGGTTGCAGGCGTCGTCTTCGTCGTGTCGGGCATCCTTGATCTTGTTAAGAAAAATTGGGCAGGCGGCGCTATTAGCCTTGTGATTGGCGTGGCAATTATTTTGCTTGGCTGGTTCCTCTTCGAGATCGTACTGCTCATCCTTGGCATCCTGATTGCAATTAAGGGAATCGTCGCACTCATCAACGAGCTCAAGGGCAAGAAGGTGACGGTGCTGGGCGTTTTGTTCCCCGCGCTTACCATCCTTGTAGGCCTCGTGCTTGCATTCGGTAATGGCCTTGACATCCTGATCGTGATCGCAGGCATCTTGCTTGCTGTAAACGGCGTTCTTGGCCTTATTGAGTCCATCAAGAAATAAGCCTGAGCAATGAAAACATCTCCCGAATTAACGCTTCGCCAAGAGGAAAACGGCAGTATTTTGCTTGTTGACGGCAAGGATACGGTGTGGGCGGAGGTCGCACAGTGTAACGATGGTTGCACGCTTACTTTGCGAAACGACCGGATTCCCGACGTCTATTGTGAATATCGCTATCGTTCTACTTATACCTCCCACATTGTGTGCGAGGATGATGTAGCCGGTACCCTTTGTAAGGATGCACTTGCGTCTCTTATACACAGCGGGTACAAAAAGGACTGGAATTGGCTCATGTCGATGGATATGGGCGATCTTGCCGATTATTTCGGTAGATACGAGCTTGGTTATCTGCATGGTGAGTGTTCGCTCGGCAGTATTCTTCCTACCATTAAGCAAATGAAAACACGCTTGCCAAAGGGCAAGGCGGTGTTTGTTTACGTGCGCTCTGCGCGTGAGAACTATTATACGCTGTGCGAAACGTTGTGGGATGATTTTCAGTATTATCTCATTCAATATGCGTGGGATGGCGATATGACCGATACGGCGATGATTGATGTGTGGTATCGCGATGAAGCATAAAAAGAAGGGCATGCAACGCATGCCCTTCTTTTTTTACGCCTCGCCTTCTGCCATAGGCAGGTCGCGAAGCAAGATATAACGCGGTTTCTCCTCACCGCGTACCGATTCGGGAGTGATCTGCACCTCGGCAACATCCTTGCGTGCAGGAATTTCATACATGGTGGAAAGCATGAGGGTTTCCATAATGGCACGAAGGCCACGTGCGCCGGTGTTTCTCTCAAGCGCCAACTTGGCGATTTGTTCCATCGCCCCCTCGGCAAAGGTAAGCTTTACACCGTCCATTTCAAATAGTTTGGTGTACTGGCGCACCAGTGAACTCTTCGGCTCGCTGATGATGCGCACCAGTGCGCTTTCATCCAGATCGGACAGTGATACGATTACGGGAATACGACCGACGAGTTCTGGGATTAGGCCGTATTTCACGATATCGTGCGGTAGTGCATCTTTGAAGATGCCCGCTTTTTTCTTTTCTTCACTGCGCAAAATTTCGCCCCCGAAGCCAATGGTTTGGTGACCTTTTCGGCGCTCAATTACTTTGTCAAGCCCCTCAAATGCGCCGCCGCAGATGAACAGAATGTTCTTGGTGTTGATTTGGATAAACTCTTGATTGGGGTGTTTGCGTCCACCTTGAGGAGGAACGTTTGCAACCGTGCCTTCGAGAATTTTAAGCAGCGCTTGTTGTACGCCCTCGCCCGATACGTCGCGAGTGATCGAACGGTTCTCGCTCTTGCGCGCAATCTTGTCGATCTCGTCGATATAAATGATGCCGCGCTCGGCAAGTGAAATATCAAAATCAGCCGCTTGAATAAGGCGTAGAAGAATGTTTTCTACGTCTTCACCTACATAGCCGGCCTCGGTGAGTGTCGTTGCATCTGCAATGGCAAAGGGCACCTGCAACGTCTTGGCAAGCGTTTGTGCCAGGTAGGTCTTGCCAACACCCGTGGGGCCGAGCAAGAGCACGTTGCTTTTTTGCAGTTCGACACCGTCGGTGGCGGGTGTTGTTTTTTTGCCCTTGCCACCCTTTTTGTTTTTGTTTTGCTCCTCGGCGTAGAGGACGCGCTTGTAGTGATTATATACGGCGACAGAAAGAGCAATTTTCGCGTCATCCTGACCGATCACGTACTCATCAAGCGCTGCTTTGATCTGCGTGGGGCGGGGGAGAGAATCCAGCGTAAAGCTGGCGTCCACACGCTCCTCTTCCAAGGTGTCCTCGATGAGTTCCGCACAGGCATCTACACAAAAATCGCAGATATAAAGCCCTGTGGGGGAGGGGATGAGGAAGCTTGCCTGATGCTCATTTCTGCCACAAAAGGAGCAGTAACGTGCTCTGCTGCCGCCCTTATTCGTGCCGTTATTGTTCGTGGTGTTCGACATGGCTACCTCTTACGTGCGACTCTTGAGCACCTTATCCACCAAACCGTATGCAAGCGCCTCGTCGGCGGTCATGAAATAGTCGCGGTCGGTGTCTTTCGCAATCTGCTCTATGCTTTTACCCGTGTTCTCGGCAAGGATGCGGTTGAGGGTATCTCTTGTGCGCAGAATAAGGTCTGCCTGAATTTTGATGTCGGACGCTTGACCCTTTGCGCCACCAAGGGGCTGATGGATCATGATCTCGCTGTGAGGAAGCGCGATGCGCTTGCCCTTGGTGCCTGCGGAGAGTAAGAATGCACCCATAGAGGCCGCCATGCCGATACAAATGGTAGAAACGTCGCACTTGATGTAGTTCATCGTATCGTAGATCGCCATACCTGCGGTAACGGAGCCGCCGGGGCTGTTGATATAGAAGGAGATGTCCTTGTCGGGGTCTTGGGACTCGAGATAAAGCATCTGGGCTACTACCAGAGAAGCGGTGGTATCGTTGACCTCATCGGAGAGGAAAATGACACGGTCGTTGAGAAGTCTGGAAAAGATGTCGTAAGAGCGCTCGCCGTGGCCCGTCTGCTCGACAACCATAGGAACGAGTGCATTACTGCGGAAAAAATCCATCATCGTATAAAAACCTCCGTTTTACAAGTTTTTTCTGCAAGAAACGGGTAGCCGCGACCTATAAAAGCCGCGGCTACCGAATTATGTCGGCTGTGCCGCTTGGTTGCCGTTAGGCAGGGGGCATCAGTCTTCCTTTGCGGGAACCTCGGGAGCAACGTCGGTCACGACTGCACGCTCACGGACAAGGTTCATTGCCTTCTTCACACGCATATCCTCGGTGATTGCATCTGCGGGAAGGCTCTTCTTAACGTCCTCAACGGGCATGTTGTACGCTGCGGCGATACGGGCGAATTCTGCCTCGATATCCTCCTCGGTGGCAACAAGGTTCTCAAGCTCTGCAATCTTTTCAAGAGCAAGACGTGCCTTCACCTGGCGCTCTGCCTGGGGACGGAACTGCTCACGCATGCTGTCGAGCGTCATGCCGGTATACTTGAGGTAAGTGTTCAGATCAAGACCGGACATGCGGAGTCTGTTGTCGTAGTCGCGCACGAAGTTCTCGGTCTCTGCCTCGTACATGGGCGTGGGGATCTCTGCCTGAAGCTTTTCGATGAGTGCGTCAACAAGTGCTTCGTCAAGGGCAACATTTGCGCTGTCCTCATGTCTTTTTTCAATCTTTGCCTTCAGGTCGGCGCGGTATTCAGCAAAGGTGTCAAATTCAGAAACGTCCTTTGCGAAATCGTCGTCAAGGTCGGGCTTCTCGGTGTAGGTCAGTGCGTGAAGCTTGCACTTGAACACAGCTGCCTTGCCTGCGAGCTCCTCAGAGTGGTACTCGGTGGGGAAGGTAACGTTGACGTCGAATTCGTCGTCAACCTTGTGACCAACGATCTGATCCTCGAAGCCGGGGATAAAGGTGTTGGAGCCAAGCTTAAGCGCGTAATCCTCGCCCTTGCCGCCCTCGAAAGCAACGCCGTCGCAGAAGCCTTCGTAATCAATCACAGCGGTGTCGCCAAGCTCTGCGGCGCGACCAAGCACCTCGATCTCACGAGCGTTGCGCTCGCGTACGGTCTCGATCTCGGCATCCACTTCTGCATCCTCAACGGGAGCGACAGGGCGGTTTGCTGCAAGACCAAAGTAATCTGCAATAGCGACCTCGGGACGAACGAAAACTTTAGCGGAGAGCACAAGGCCATTGTCGTCAAGAGAAACGATGTCAAATTCGGGCTGTGCCACGGGAGAAATCGCGGCCTCTGCCACTGCTGCCTCGTATGCGTCGGGGATGAGGTCGTTGATAGCGGTTTCGTAGAAAACGCCCTTGCCGTACATTTTCTCGATGATAGAGCGAGGCGCCTTGCCCTTGCGGAAGCCCGGAACCGTCATCTTCTTGCCGTCCTTAAGGTAGGCTTTCTGAACAGCGGCATCAAAGGTCGCAGAGTCAACAGAGATATGCAGCTCGTACTGGCTGTTTTCCAGCTTTTCAGCTTTTACCAATTTCATTTTTTCATCCTCCAGAGATAGAAATTTCTAACAAAATATAACAAATTATATTGTACTAATTATTTCGTGCTTTGTCAAGCCTTTTTTCGCAAATAATTGTCAATTCACACTGCCGTTCACGCGGTAAGGAAGGAATTGCAGGTAATCGGAAGAAACGAGCGTAATGGCAATGCCCTCATGGTGTTGTGTGTGTGGCACGTGGTACACGCCATGGATGTGCCCGCAGTATATACGCGAGATGTTATATGCGTGCAACAACTCGATGATCTCCTCACAAACGTACCCGTTCCAAACAGGGGGGAAGTGCAAAAAAACGACGATTTCCTTGTCCTCGTTTTCGTCCGTTTGCAGCTTTTTTGCGGCGTCCAAACTGATTTTCAGGCGCGCCACCTCGCGGTTGCGGATCTTGGTAAAATCTACGTCGCCGACGGTTTGCTGTTTTTCTTCCTCCAAAAACCAACCACGCGTACCGCATACGATTAGGTCTTCTACAACGTAGGCGTTGTTATAAAGGATGCGTAGCGTGTGAAAGCCGTTTTCCTCAAAGAAGCGGTAGAGTTTGGCGGCGGTTTCCCACCAAAAATCGTGATTGCCTTTGCCGATCAGTTTCGTGCCGGGCAGGGAATCAAGAAAAGCAAGATCTTCTCGCATTTCAGCAAGGTTCATCGCCCAGGAAATATCACCGGGCAAAACTACCGTGTCCGCATCGGTCACGACCGCGCACCAGTTTTTTCTGATTTTCTCTGTATATCCTTGCCAGCGCGCACCAAACACGTCCATTGGATGATCGGCGTTTGCGGAAAGATGAAGATCTGCGATGGTAAAAACGGACATGACGCGCTCCTTTCTTTGTGGAATAAAGGGATGCTGATTGAGGCATACTGATACTATCTCACAGAAAGGAGATCGTACGATGGATCAGAAAAAGAATTGCTGTGGCCACGTAAACGAGGGCATCAGCTGCGATGTGAAGAACTGCCAGTATCACGAGGGAGATTGTTACTGCGTGGCCGACAAGATTGCGGTTGGCCCCAGCTTTGCAACGTCCAGCACGGATACTGTTTGCGCTACGTTTAAGCCAAAAAAGGACTAATTTTGCTATTTTTGGCGGCGCCAAGGCGCCGCCATCTTTTTTATTGCTCTACGTAAGAGAGGACTGCGTCCCACATACGGTCAGCGTCCACTACGTCGGTGAAGCGCACCGTGCGCTCGCCAATGCCGCAAAGCGGGTAGGGAATTTCGGTTTGGGTGCTCTCGGAGAGCATGTCAAGTGCTGCAAGTGCATCCACTGGCTTCTCGCCGTAAAGGGAGGCGTAAACGTCTGCTGCGAACTTGTAGGGGCTTGCCGTGGAGGCGACCACCATGGGGGCGTTGTCGCCGCTCTCGGTCATGTACTGCTCGGCGGCACTGATGCCAACTGCGGTGTGTGTGTCGGCAAGGTAACCGTACTTGCGCATCGTTTCGCGAATCGTCGCGGCAGTGGTTTCCTCGTTTGCAAAATAGCCCGAGAAGGAGGCGTCAATCGCTTCCTTTACGTCTGCATCCACTGTGTAAGCACCCGTGCTATTCAGGGATGCCATGTAGGCGGCGGTGCGCTCGGGACCTGCCGCAAGGTAGAGCAGTCGCTCCAGATTGCTGGAAATGAGAATGTCCATAGAGGGCGACATGGTCAGGTGGAAATTGCGGTTGCGGTCGTAGGTGCCGGTTGCAAGAAAATCGGTGAGAATGTTGTTCTCATTGGAAGCGCAGACAAGGCGACCGATGGGAAGCCCCATAAGCTTGGCAAGGTATGCAGCAAAAATGTTGCCGAAGTTACCCGTGGGAACGGTTACGTTCATTTTGTCGCCCATCTTGATGCGGCCCGCGGAGAGCAGATCGCAGTAAGCAGATACGTAATATACGATCTGGGGGGCAAGACGGCCCCAGTTAATGGAGTTGGCGGAGGAGAGAAAATAGCCCTCGCCGTTCAGGCGCTCGGCGGCGGCAGCATCCGAGAAGATGCGCTTCACACCGGTCTGTGCATCGTCAAAGTTGCCGTTGATGGCACATACGTACACATTATCGCCCGTCTGAGTCTGCATTTGCAGCTTCTGTACGCGGCTTACGCCGTTTTCGGGATAGAAGACGGCAATCTTGATGCGGTCAATGTCGCGGTAACCCTCCAGGGCCGCCTTGCCGGTATCACCCGAGGTGGCAACGAGAATGAGTGCCGTGCGCTCCTCGCCTGTTTTTACCAGTGCGCGGGAAAGCAGACGGGGCATGATCTGCAGTGCCATATCCTTGAACGCGGCGGTGGGGCCGTGCCAAAGCTCAAGCGAGTAAAGGGAATCGTTCAGTGCCACCAGGGGAGCAGCACCGCCGACAAAAGAGGTGGGCGCGTACGCTGCGCGGCAATCTGTGAGCAGTTCCTCTTCGGTGTAGTCCGTGAGGAATTTGCCAAGAATTTTGGCGGCACGGGTGGGGTAGTCCACCTTGCAAAGTGTTTCGATCTCCTCGGCGGTGAGCGTGGGAATGGATTCGGGAACGAACAGACCGCCATCAGCCGCAAGTCCTTGCTTGATTACCTGGGCGGCGGAAAATTTTGCGGCGCTTTTATCGCGCGTGCTCTGGAAGTTCATAGTAAAAGTGCTCCTTTACGGTTATAGAATACGTCCGCGGGCGTCAAATGCGCCCTCGATGTGATGAATGTCAAACGGCTTTTGTCGCGCAGTGCGGTCGAGGTAGACTTCAATCACGTCCATGCGCGGCGTTTTCTTTGTAGGGTGCTCATAAAGATACTGTTTGGCAGCTTCTACGGTTCTGCGACGCTTTCCCGCGTTCACCGCAAGTGCAGGCGGGCTGTCTGCCGCCTCTTCTCGGGTGAGGAAACTTCGCGTTTTTACCTCAACAAAGATGATGTACTCTTTATTTTGTGCTACAAGATCAAGCTCGTTTTTGCCGAAATATAAATTGCGCGCAAGAATTCGGTATCCATGACGTCGCAAATAGCGTGCGGCAAGGATTTCACCCCGCTTGCCGATCTCGTATATGGTGTTGGATGCTTTCATTTGTCAAGAAAGCGGATAAACTTGGTGCGGTAGATCTCGCAAGGTCCGTGCGCGCGGAGCGCGTCCATATGCGCTTTTGTGCCGTATCCCTTGTGTTTGGCAATGCCGTACTGTGGGTAGCGTGCGTCCAGCTCATAGCAGATGCGGTCGCGCGTGACCTTGGCAAGGATGGATGCTGCGGCAATATTGGGTGAGGTGGCGTCGCCGTGTACGACAGCGCGACAGGGAAGCGTGAAACCACGCGTGATGTTGCCGTCGATCAGTGCGAAATCGGGCTTGGGATCCAACTGTGCGATTGCTTCGCGCATAGCGTGAAGGGTTGTTGCGAGAATGTCGGTTTGATTGATTTCCTCTACACTACCAAGGACTACTGCATACGCAATGGCGTTCTCACAGATCACGTCGTAGAGCGCCTCGCGCTTTGCCTCGGTGAGCTTTTTGGAGTCGTCCAGCCCTTCGATTACAAGGCCGGTTGGAAGAATACAGGCGGCGGCGGCAACGGGACCGCAAAGTGGACCTCTGCCTGCCTCATCTACGCCGCACACCAGGGAATAGCCTTCGCGTTGGAGTGCTTCCTCTAAATCGTAATTCAGCATGATATGTCTCCTTACAGCGTGTCAAGCGTAATGCGCCCGATCTTGGCGGCACGGAACTCGTCGAGCAGCATGTTCGCGGTGCGCTCGGTATTGATCTCACCGCCGCTCACGAGGAAGCCACGTTTTCTGCCGAGGAATTCGAACAGTTCATAGTCGGTGAGTGCCGTCACGTCTTCTGTCCACTCAAATTTATAGCGAGTGGAGAGAAGCTCGGGATATGCTACGCGCAGTTTGCGGCACAGGGCAATGGCAAGCGTTTCGATCTCTACCACATCGTCCTTAATGGCACCTGTGATGGCAAGGTTTTCGCCTGTTTCGCGATGGTCAAAGCGTGGCCAAAGCACGCCGGGCATATCCATCAGATCAAGACCTAGCGAGGTGGTGATCCACTGGGGCGTGAGGGTCACGCCGGGGCGGTTTTCCACCTTGGCTTTTTTGCCGCCGGATAGGCGGTTGATCAGTGAGGATTTTCCCACGTTCGGGATACCCACTACCATAGCGCGCAGTTTGCGTCCTGACATGCCTTTTGCGGCGTATCTCTCCAGTTTTTCAGCAAGAAGCGTGCGGATCGCGGGCATGAGCTTTTCCATGCCTTTGCCGCTGACACAGTCTACTGCGATGCAAATCTGCTCTTTTTTCTTATAGTGTGCAACCCATTTTTCCGTCATAGCGGGATCGGCAAGGGAAGACTTATTGAGTAATGTAACCAAGGGCTTCCCCTCGGTGATTTTTTCGATTTCGGGGTTGCGGGAGCTTTGGGGAATGCGTGCGTCAAGCAACTCGATCACAACGTCAACGTTTTTGAGTTGCTCCTTCATGAGGCGACGCGTTTTCGCCATATGCCCCGGGAACCATTGAATGATATCTGTTGGCATGGTTACCTCATTTCACAAAACCAATCTTGGAAAAAGGCGTGATGCGAAGCAATACCTTGCCCAGCACGCGCTCCTCTTCGACAAAACCTACACCCATTCCGGCGAGATCGGAACGGCTGTCTGCTGAGTTGTTGCGATTATCTCCCATTACGAAAAGGTGTCCTTCTGGCACCTCAAACACATCGTTGGGTGAGCCTGCCTCGTTCCATTTTCCCGTGTCCAAATAGACGTAAGCACTCTCGTCAAGTACCTCGTCTTCCGTAAATACGGAGTCTTCGGAAACGTAGACCTTGCCCTCAGTGTAATTGATCTGCACGAATTCACCTTCGGTTGCGATCACGCGCTTGACGATGGGCTTGTTAAAACCGCGAGGGCGCTCGTCTGTTTCATGGAATACGATTATATCACCTGCTTTGGGCTTATAGAACAGGTCGGAAACAATCAGTCGTTCCTTGTTGATCAAAGTCTTTTCCATAGAGGGCCCGCCTACCTCACAGATGCGCACTACAAAGGTGAGCATCAGGATCACGGCGATTGCCGTGAACACGAACGTTTCCATATATTCGAAAGCAACGAAGTGCCATTTGTTTGGCTTTTTCTCCTTCACTTGCTTTGTTTTGTTTTGAGAGTCCATAACGGCTCCTTTCTTATTTTTCCGTAAGCATGTCCATCAGCTGCCAGCCATTCTCCACGTACAGACCCGTGGCAGTGGCGCTTTCTTCCGAGAAGCCCTCAACGCCCTCATGCTGCTTGTCGGAGGAGTAAATGAAGAAGGGGACAGGAAGAATGGTGTGCGTGCGGATGCGCACGGGTGTGGGATGGTCGGGCAGTACCATGATTTTGAAATCTTCGCCGCTCTCGCGCAAGTAAGCAAGAACGGGGGCAAGGATCTCGCTGTCGATCTTTTCTACGGAAAGCACCTTGTTGTCAAGCTCTGCGCGGTGACCGCACTCGTCGGGTGCTTCTACGTGAACGTAAACAAGCTCGCTGCCATCCTTGAATGCCTGAATGGCGGCATCTGCTTTGCCTTTGTAGTTGGTATGCACGTTGCCCGTTGCACCCTCTACGTCGATGGAGCGCATGCCGGCGCAAAGACCGATACCCTTAATAAGATCCACGGCGGAAATTACGGCGCCTTTCAGGCCCCATTTTTCCTCAAAAGAGGGGAGTTGGGGCTTCTTTCCGGGGCTCCAAAGCCAAGCGGAGTTGGCAGGTTTTAGACCGCGTGCGCGGCGCGCCTCGTTAATGGGGTGATGGTTGAGAATATCAAAGCTACGGCGCTGAAGCTCGTAGAACGCCTTGCCGCCGTTTTCTGCCTTGGGCAGATACTCGCCGATGCGGCGGCCAAGAATATCGTGAGGACGGTTGAACTGATAGGTGTCATCGCCGTTTTTCCAGATCAGGCAATGGCGATAGCTGATACCGGTATAAAAATGTTTGATATCATTGCCCATCTCCGCTTGCAGCGCTTTCACAAGCTCATCCGCTTCTGCAGTGGTGATCTCATCTGCACTGTGGTCAAGGATGATCTTGTCGTCATAGTCCTCACCCTCGTCCGAGAGCGTGACCACGTTCATACGGTAAGCAACCTCATCGGGTTTCATCTCGATTCCCATGCTGACCGCTTCCAGCGGAGAGCGACCTTTGGAGTAGATTTTAGGATCGTAGGAAAGAATGGCAATGTTGGCGGTATCGCTCTCCGGCACCATGCCTGCAGGCACGTTGGAAACAGTGCCGACAATAGCTGATTTGGCAAGCTCGTCCATGGTGGGCTTGTTTGCCTTTTGCATGGGAGTAAGCCCCCCCAGTGCCTCGATGGGTTCATCGGCCATGCCGTCGGGAATGAGTACAAGATATTTCATAATAGGACCTCGCTTCTCGCGCGTGGGACGTATGTGAGCGCGCGTTGTAAATAATATTCATATAATTATAACACAAATAAAAGAAAAGAGCAAGTTTTTCACGAATTTTTTGCAAAAAATATAAAAAAGTCCCCGAACAAAGTGTTCGGGGGTGTTTTTTATTTCAGGTGGGCAACGATACCTACATTCCATGTGCTTGTTGTTGAGTTCTCAACAAATATAACGGACGTGGTATCGGTATAACGAAGTCATATAACCAAACACGTCTCATATATCGTTGCGAAGATTAGAACGCAAAAGGCCAAAAAAGACTGGCGGACATCCAAATCATGGCATTTAAAGGATAAAACGCCCTTTGTTTTCGTCTTTAATTCCCTATTCTATACAAAATTTGCATTTTGTATAATTAATGATATGGATGCAACGGGGGAAATCGTTCTCTTTTAGGTGTTTCGCGCCATTTCGCTTCGCTTTTGACGTTGGGCTTTGTACTTTTTCCTGGTCGCTTCACCGCCGCGTAGATGGCGCTCTGATTTGTTTTGTTCCAGAATTTGCGCTACCTCTTGCCACAACGAATGATTTACGCCGCGCAGCACACTGCGCACGTCTTTATGTACGGTGCTTTTGCTGATACTAAAATATTGTGCTGTTTCACGCACGGTCGCCTTGTGCTCCACAATATACTGACCAAGACGCTCACAGCGTCGCTCGTCGCCAAAATTTATCATATTCACTCTTCCCTGTTGAAATATTGCAAAAAATTTGCTATACTAATCTATGCAAGGAAAAGACCGATAAGAACAGAGGTGCGCGCACGATGAAAAAGGAAGAAAGCCGTTTTGTGACATCTAACGTGATGGAAGGAATGACCTCTATCTCCGCGTTGCTTGCGGCAAAGCAGCGAGGGCAAAACGACAGACAGATTTTTGAGATTTGGTTTGATGAGAATAAAAAAGAAAAAAAGGGGCGCGAGCTCGGCTTTTTGCAAGCGCGTTGCCGCGAGATGGGGATTTTGCTGTTATTAAAAAAAGCGGAAGCAATTGAGGCGCAATGCGTTGGCAACACCCATGGTGGCGTGATTGCGTTATGCGGTGAGCGCACTTTACAGGAGCCGACCGCCGATACGCTTCCCCAAAACGCATTCATCTGTTACATCGAAGGAATTGAAGATCCTTATAACTTTGGATATGCACTTCGCTCGCTTTACGCTGCAGGTTGTGATGCCGTGTTGCTCGGCAAACGAAACTGGCTTTCTGCTGCAGGTGTAGTGGCACGTGCGTCTGCCGGCGCGTCTGAGGCGCTGCCTCTTTTCGTGGGAGAGCCCACCGCCGCCATAGGCGAGCTTAAAAAAATGGGCTATCGTGTTGCTATGGCAGGTATTCGTGACTCTGTTTCCATGTATGATGCAGATCTTCGCCGTCCTATTGTGTTGGTGGTCGGTGGAGAAAAACGTGGGATATCACGCGAGATCGCCTCGTTTTGCGATTTTACAGTACGCATTGATTACGGACGCGAATTTCGCGGTTCCCTCTCTGCCGCCTCTGCCGCCACGGTGCTGGGCTTTGAGGTGCTGCGCCAGAACAGTAAATAAAAAAGAACGCCACCCGCGCGGGTGACGTTCTTTTTTTGTATTATTCTGCGGTGTAGTTGTCAAAGTAACCCTGAATGTGAACGATGGGTGTACCCTTGTCGCCAGAGCCGGAGGTCAGGTCGCAAAGCGAGCCGATCAGGTCGGTGAGCTGTCTGGGCGTGGTACCCTCGGATGCCATCTGGCCGAACAGATCGCCGTCTTTTTGCATGATCTTTTCCTTAATAGCGGCCTTGAGTGCGTCGCCGGAAAGGTCAGCAAAGTCATTGTCAGCGAGGTATTTGAGCTTGAGCTCGTTGGGTGTGCCCTCGAGACCCGCGGTGTAAGCGGGAGAAACGACCGGATCTGCAAGCTCCCAAATCTTACCGACGGGATCCTTGAATGCGCCGTCACCGTATACCATAACCTCAACGTTCTTGCCCGTTGCGGCAAGCAGACGGTTGTGGATGTCGTCAACAAGTGCCTGGCAGTCACGCGGGAAGAGCTTGACCTGCTCATCGGTTGCCTTGTTGGAGCCAAGCAGGCCGTAATCCTCGTTATAGCCACTGCCGTTTACGGGAGCGGTGAGGATTTCGTCCATACCATATACACACTTTGCACCCGCAGCACGAAGAATTCTCTTGGTGCGCTTGCGCGTGTGAATGTCACAGTTGAGTACGTTGTCTGTATACTTGAGAATGGCGCGAGCGTCGTTTGCAAACACGATCTCGCAGTCAGCGCCGTTATCACGGATCAGCTTCTCGTAAAACTCCACGTAATCCACGCCGGTGAAGCGGTGCTTCTCGTAGCCGAAAAGCTCGCGGTACTGAGCAAGATCCAGCACGTCACTGTAGGGGTTAATTCCCTTTTCGTCGAGCGCGTCAAGGGAGATCAGATGGTTACCTACCTCGTCAGAGGGATAGGACAGCATCAAAACGATCTTCTTTGCGCCTTTTGCAATACCTGCAAGACAAACAGAAAAGCGGTTGCGGCTCAAAATCGGGAAAATAACGCCGACAGTCTCACCGCCAAACTTGGCCCGCACATCTGCGGCAATATCTTCAACGGTTGCATAGTTGCCCTGTGCACGTGCAACGATTGCTTCGGTCATTGCAACAATATCGCGGTCACGAATCTCAAAGCCACCGTCTTTTGCGGCTTCCAAAACGGATTCGGTTACGATCTTGGCAAGATCATCACCGCTACGGATAATGGGCGCGCGAACACCACGGGAAACAGTACCGATCATACGGCTCATAATTCATCTCTCCTTTTTGCCTTGCTATAGGCTGTCAGAAATTTCACCACAAATTAGTATACCAAAAAAAAGACGAGTTGTAAAGTAATTTTAACAAAAATCGCAAGAAATTTTTTTTCGAGCACAAAGGAAATGAGCGCCGCATTGCGGCGCTCATTTTCAAATTATCTCTTGGAAAGTACTTCTGCCTCGTACTTTTTGATTTCAGCAAACCACGCTTCGTCAGCGGGAACGCCGCAACGGTTGCAGAACTCCTCCCAAATGATGCCCTCGGGCAGGGACTTGAATTCTTCGGTGAGTGCGAGCAGTTCGGTCAGCTCGCCGTTGTCCTGAAGCTTCTTCCATGTAGCGTGAGGCATAAGAAGCGCAGACAGGAGTGCGCGCTGCATATTGCGCATGCCAATCACCCAAGCGGCAACGCGGTTGATGCTTGCATCAAAGTAGTCAAGTGCCACGGCAACGTCGTTCAGTCTGCCGCTGGCAACCAACTCCTTGGCAATCTCGCGGGTTTCGTCATCGAGACGCACTACGTGGTCACTGTCCCAACGCACGCCGCGCGTGACGTGAAGAGCTACCTTGTCGTTAAAGAGCAGCATAGCGGAAAGCTTGTCGGAAACGACCTCGGTGGGGTGATAGTGACCGTTATCCATCAGCGGAACAAGACCCTTCTGGTTTACGTAGTTGAGCGTGAACTCAGCAGAACCAACGGTGTAGGATTCCACACCGATACCGAACACCTTAGACTCCAGGCAGATCAGTACTTCGTTTTTGTCGTAGGGCTCGGCAAGCATTTCGTCAAGGGACTGACGGAAGCGGGCTCTCGGACCCATACGATCCGCGGGAATGTCCTTATAACCGTCGGGGATCCAAATGTTCATCACGCAAGGGATGCCCGTTTCTTTTGCAAAATAGGAAGCAATGCGAATGCACGCTTTACCGTGCTCTACCCAGAATTTGCGCACCTTTTCGTCGGGAGAGGAAAGCGTCAGACCGCTGGCAGCAAGAGGATGCGAAAAGAAGGTGGGGTTAAAGTCAAGGCCCATGCCTCTCTCTTTTGCGTATGCAACCCAAGCGGCGAAGTGGCGAGGTTCAAGTGCATCGCGGTCAGCAAATTCGCCTTTGTCGAAAATAGCGTAGCAAGCATGTACGTTGATTTTGTGCTTACCGCCGACCATGGAAAGTGCCTTGTCCATGTCTGCCATAAGTTCTGCAGGAGAGGTGGCACGTCCGGGGTAGTTGCCCGTGGTCTGGATGCCACCGGAAAGACCTTCCTTGCTGTCAAAACCGAGCACGTCGTCGCCTTGCCAGCAGTGCATGGAGATGGCAAAATTTTGGAGAGTGCGAATAGCAGCCTCAGTATCAACACCTTTTGCAGCGTATTTAGCTTTTGCCCATTCGTAACAAGTAGTCATAAAAAGCCTCCTAAATATCTTATTCTTCATTTATCATTGTAACATAAGTGCATTTAAATAATAAGAACTCTCATTTTACAAAAATAGGGCATTTTTTAACAAAAGTATTGATTTGTGGCACAAATCGTGATATAATATGAACAACTATCAGAAATCGACATCGGTGTTGCCACCGGAAAGGAGCTTCGCATGAGAGAGGAAATTCTCACGCGGCTATCCCAAATAAATGACGAGGAGCGCAAAATCCTCGACGGCGAAACCAAGGTAAACAAACGGCTCTATACAGCCTTTGCTAAGGAGTTTATCGTCAATAGCCATCGCCTCATGCAGGATGGTGAGCAGATCGCACTTCGCCGTCATACGCGCTTTGCTGAATTCCCTGCTCATGGTCATAATTATGTAGAAATGACCTATGTATGCAGCGGCGAGGTTACACACGTGATCAAGCATCGCGAGGTGAAGATGCATGCGGGCGACGTACTGTTATTGAATCGCCATACGCAGCATAGCGTGCGCAAAACAAGCGAGTCAGATATTGCCGTGAACGTTATGTTGGCAACCGAATGTTTCCATTCGCTTGCTTCTTCTTTGCCAATGTCCTCTCCTCTTTCTTCTTTTATGGCGGAGAACATTCGCTCTAACGGCGAGGCAGAATATATGCTGTTTTCTACTGAGGGTGTACCACCCTTGGAAAATCTTTTTGAAAACCTCTGCTATGCGATGGTGGGCAACGATTTTACGGGTGTGGATACGATCAAAAATACCGTTGGTTTGATCCTTCGATACTTTGCAGAGGTGCCGGAATGTACCATCACCTCAGCTCGTCATCGTTCGGATGCAGAACTTCTTCAAGCGCGCATTGAGGATTATTTGCGTACTGATTTCCGTACTGCTACCCTCAGTGAGCTTGCGGCCAAACTCAATTTGAGTGTTCCCTATCTTTCGAAACGTGTACGCGAGTTGTGCGGCATGACGTTTAGTCGACTTTTACAAGAGGAACGTTTTAAGGAAGCAATTCGCTTGCTTGAAGAAACCGATCTCCCCATTGGTGATATCATTATTGCCGTGGGATATGAAAACACGAGCTTCTTCCACAATCAGTTTAGAGAACGCTACCAGTGCTCTCCATTCCGCTGGCGCAAGAACCGCAGGAAAGAGAGCGAAGAATAAACAAAGCCCCTCGCTGTGCGAGGGGCTTTCTTCTTTTAACATTTAAGCACTCCCGTGAATTGCAGAATACAAAGTGTTATGCCTGCGAGTCCGTACAGCTCCACGAAGCCGCACAGAATAGCCAGAACAACACCTACGTACGGAACACCGCAGAGCACGCCCATCAGTACGCCAAACACGGCGCAGATCACGGCAAAGACAATGAGCTTCATCACAAAGGATTCCACATCGCCTTTTTTGATCTTAAATGGAACGGGCCACACCTTACGCATAAAGTCCATTCCGACCTCTCCTTTCGATTGATTGCAACACAGTATATGACGCGGTATGTTCACTTATGACGGTAATAGAAAAGAGCGCTCGCATAGCGAGCGCTCCGTGTCATGGGTTAGCCGTTGCCGCAGCAACGTCTGCCGTTACCCGATACCGGGATGGGTGCCGCGCCCGAGCAAAATTCAGCGCTTGGGAACGGAATACTACGGAAGGTTGCGCAGGGGTTATCCTCGCAGGGCGTTGCGCATTCCTTGTCGGGCAGACAGTATTCGCTTGCTTGGATGAGGAATTGACCGTCACGCACCAAGCGGATCACTGAGAAAAAGCCCAAAGAGATGGCAAGATAACGGCCGTTTCCATCCTCGTCTACGAGTGCACCGTTTACTTGGTCGGTAATGAGCGTGGGGATGTCACAACAACAGCAGCAGCAGTTACATTCGCTTGCCACATCCAGAATCTTGGCACCGAGCACGACGGGTTCGAGGACCTCAACGATTGCCTCGGGGTTCTTTTTGCTACAACAAACGAGTTCGGGAATTGCACAGTAGCTGCCGCCGTCCGAATTGCTGCGGAATACGTTTACGTTGCTCTCGCCACCGTAGAGTACAACGCGTTTCTCTACGACGGCAACTCCCTCAAATTCGCGTGCGCTTCCAAGAGGAACACACACTTCAAAGGTGCAGCTCACGTAGAATTTCACATCAACCGTGTAAAAACCGGAGTTGAATTGTACGGCGCTTGTTACGATGTTTGCACCGCTAATGCACGCCTTTTTTACGCGAACACTTCCCGTTCTGGTGATAAGATCTTCACCTTCGGCGGTCAGATATACGCGTACGTCCTCGAAGCAGTCGCGGTCACGGCAAGCGTCAAGGATGCGGCCCGCTTCGATACCGACGGTTTCCCGCAAGGCATTTGCGTTCCCTGCACAGGAAAATTTAGTATCTGCCATAGGAATTAATTCCTCCTCATGAGAATTCAGAGCATAGTGCTCTTCCTTACCATTCTATGCAAATTTCCTCGTTTCGTGTCGAACACCTTAGGAATTGAGGGAAAACCGTTGCTTTTGTTGTGCTGTTTTATACGTTGTATCTTGTGGCGAAAACACGTAAGGCATCAAGTAACGCTCGCCGAGGAACACATTTTCGTACGTATTGTCAGGGGTGATCGGCTTTTGGGTGTTAGCGCCATGTGCGCCCAACAGGAGAGTGCTTGCGTTGCAGTTGTGATTGGTGTAAGACAGATGCGTTGCGGTATGATAACATAGGCTATCATTGCCATATGTAGCGGTGATTGCAAAAGCGAGGTGTGCTTGTGTTGTATTATCGGGGTAGTTCTCCACGGTGATCGCTCCTGTGTCAAAAATGGGGAGCGCTGTGCCGTAACGATATACGGATACCATAACACCGATCCTCTCTGCTCCTTCATGGATACGCTCTAAAACAGCCGCGTCGGATTGACAGGACGGCGTGGGTAATAGAAGCGTTCTCACCATATTGTTTTCACAAAATCGGAGGATACTATATACGTGCTCGTCGTGATAATGCGTCAGTAGAAGTGTGTTTATTTCCGTAATATTTTCTTCCCTCACCGTATCCATGTAGGAGGAGAGCGCGGAGGTGCTTCCATTCGAAATATCACAAATGATCGCCGTTGATCCCTTGGTAAGAATCAAGCCCTCGTTGCTTTGTTCATGACAGTAGATCACGGTTGCCGTGTTTGTGTTTGCCGCGCTTGTGACAGCAAGGCATAGTGCAAACGAAGTGATTGCGATGGCACATGGTAGACATACAAGCGCGCGTCGACGCCCGAGGTCAACCAAAAGCAGAATACCCGTGGCAACAAACAACGGGATTAGTATGAATGGAACAAACTTATATCCAAGGGAGATTACGGCGTGCGGTTTTGCAAAAAGTTCAGCAAGCAGGAGTGTGAGCTTGGCGGGAAGCGCGGCAATGACACCAATTGGCGCGAATGGGAAAATCAATGCCACGATTGCACACACGAGAACGGCGGGCGCGAGCGGCACAAGCAAAAGATTGGCGAGCGGGGTCATGAGCGAAACTTCCCCAAAGGTTAGCCACTGCACCACAAGCACGGCGAGTAGCGATGCGGCACTGATGATCAAAGAGGAACGCGCGGCGTACACCGCGCGGAGCAGCTGCCGTCTGACACCTTTTTTAGGTAGGTCATATGGGAGATCCCACGTCATTTCAGAAACGATCAGGATACCGAGCGTTGCAAGGAAAGTCAGACGAAAGGATGTGCTGAACACGGCATTTGGTGAAACAAGTACTATGAGTGCCGCCGAAAAGCAAAGTGATGTGATGCCATCCCGTTCCTCGCGGAACAAGAATGCGAGAAAAACGAAAAGCAACATGAAAACGGCACGTATCATCGAGTAGCTAAAGCCAGTGAGAATGAGATAGAGCAAACAAGCGGCGAGTATCACGGGGATGCGGTGCTTCTTTTCTATACGCAGCAGTAGTAAGAAGTGGTCGAGAAGCAAAACGATCAGTGATAAGTGCAAACCGCTCAGTGCTAAAAGATGCGAGACGCCCGCTCGGGAAAAATCGCGTGTAATTTCATCGGGCAATGACGATCTTGTACCCAGTAGCATAGCCGAGAGTAAAGATCCTTCCCTCTCGCCGCATGCCTTTTGGATGCGGTAGGAAAGCACCGCGCGGACCTGTGCAAGTGAGGCGCGTAGCGAGCGCACGCCGCTTTTCTCCAATGTGATAGTATCCTGTACGAGCAAGACGGCGCGTGCGCCCTCGCCAAGGTAGGTGTATGCCACACCTTCGTAGTAACTGTCATAATCTAAAGGCTGGATTTCGCACGTGGTGCGTATACGATCGCCTTCGCATAACGAGAGCGTGTTATCCGCACGCAAAATAACGCTGCCCGACATGCGCTCTCCATCGAGTGTTATGGCGTCAGCGATCAATTCCGTTTGATATGTGGATATGAAGCGGATTTCCTTTACGCGTAGTTCCGCTACCGCCGTGGTGTTGGTTTTGTCTTCCCAACGTTCCCTCACCAGTATGTGATCGGTGCTCACGCGTAGCGAGGCGAGTAGGATTGCGCCGGTGACTAAAAGGAGTGTAAGGCGGTGGTGATCCATTGACTTTTTGTAGGAAACGCAAAGAATTGCGATAAGCACAATTCCTGCCAGTATGAAAAGCGCAATTGAAAACCATGTGCCGAGGAAAAGAGAAATAAAAGCGGTACATACAAGCAAGATAGAGGACAATGCCAGCGGCCTGTTGTGAAGTAGTGCCATGCTTTTCTCCTTTCCGTTTTTCGCTATTATACGACAAAATACGATCATCTGTCAACTTTGGCAAGGTTTTTGGTAAAACGCCTTGACAAGTGCCGCGATTTTCGCTATAATTATGGTGTCAACAAAAGTCCCTTGAAAGAATTTCGGAGGAGAAATACTATGTTTGAAAAGCTGAAAGCACTGTTGGTTGAGGAGCTCCAGATTGACGAAAACGAGATCACGATGGAGGCTGAACTTACCAACGATCTCAACATCAACTCGATCGAGCTTGCTGACCTCGTTATGATGTGCGAGGAAAGATTCGGCATCGAGATCGCCGAGGACGACTCCACCAAGTTTGTCACTGTTGGCGACGTTGTTGCATACCTTGAAACTCTCTAATGCGTAAGAAAAGGGCGCCGCATCC
>JAZNAM010000068.1:0-10450 GCA_045586515.1 Eubacteriales bacterium | reverse complement strand
AATAGTAGGCCTCAACTCCTTGGCTCACAGAACGACATGGCTACGATCCGACTTCTTGATCTCGAAAACACGAAGCGTCACGTTGTCCATATAGTAAATATAGCGGTCACTGCGCTTGATGAGATCTGCCTCAATCACGCCCTCGACCTGGTTGTCGGTGGTTTCCGTGTACGTGCCGTTCGTGGTCGTTCCGACGAGTAGCATATCGTTTGTGCCGGCATCCTCCGCGTTCGCCCCAGGGGCTAACTTATAGATACTCCTTGTAAGGCGGTTGAAGTTGTTTTTATAGGTCGGCTCGCGGTAGGTGAGCACGTTTAGCTTTTGAATAATGTCGTAATATTCGCTGTTTGCGTATTGTGACACGTCAGGGATCGAGTTGTCGTAGGGTAGGAACAGCCAAAGGTTGAGGCCCGTCAAAAGTAGGGCAAAGCACGCGGCGATTGCAGTGATGCGAATGACGCTTCGCTTGCCGCGTCGCTTTTTTCGCGTGGCGGCTTCCTCGATATAGGCATCGTCTATCATGCCCATGGCATCGAATAACTTTTTGCGTTTCACGGTGTAACTCCTTTCTCCAAAAGGTAGGTCTTGCATTTCTTTCTGGTGCGGTGCAACAACACCTTAACGTTGACCTCGGCAAGATCAAGATCGCGCGCAATGTCACGAATACTCGCGCAGTAGAAAAAGCGTTTCACAAAGGCGATGCGCGCCGTGTCCGACAGGGTGGAAAGAAAGCCGTTCAGGGCGTCTGAGAGCGCGATCTCGTCTACTACGTTTGTCGTGCTGTCGGGGTCGGGGATGCACTCCGCCACCTCGTCGAGCACCAGCGTGACGGGGGCTTTGCGCTTTTTGGCGTGTTCGTGGCGGTATCGGTTGATGGCAATGTTGCGCGTGAGCTTGCCAAGAAAGGTGCGTAAGACGTGTGGCCTTGCAGGCGGAATACTTTCCCATGCCGCCAGATAGGTGTCGTTCACACATTCCTCGGCGTCCTCGTCGGATGTGAGAATGTTGCTTGCAATGTAGTGGCAATACTGCCCATACTTTTTCTCGGTTTCGGCAATGGCATGCTCGTCACGCGAAAAGAACAGTTCCACAATGCGCGTATCTTCCACGCGATCACCTCCTTCACCCTAATACACAAAAAAGAAAAGCAAAAGGTTACACCAAACCCATTTTTTTCTATTTTATCATAAAACAAAGCACAGGGCAAGTTTTTTGTTACGCTTGCTATGCCGAAAGAAGGGCGTTGAAAGTTCTTGCTGTATGTGATATAATGAAAAAAAGAAAGCGAGGGTCACGCGACAGGTAGGGCGTTATCGCACAGACGATTGTAGAGGGAAATGCGCTCGGACACGGAAAGAACATGAAAAATCAATATTTAACACATCTAAACAAAATTGAATTTGTCGTGACGGACGCGTGCACAGGGCATTGCAAGCACTGCTCCGAGGGGGATCACGCCCCCGGTGGCGTGCGCATTGATCCCGAGATCGCCGCTGATGCGGTGCGTAAGATCGCCGCGGCGTATGAGATCAACACCGTCATGGCGTTTGGCGGCGAGCCGCTGTTGTACACGGACGCAGTCTATGCCATTATGCGCGCCGCAAAGGAGGCGCACGTCGCCAAACGCCAGGTGATCACCAACGGCTATTTTTCAAAAAATGTCGCGCGCATGCGCGAGGTTGCACAGCAACTTGCCGCGTGCGGCGTGAATGATCTTTTGCTGTCGGTGGATGCTTTCCATCAAGAAACGATCCCGCTTGACGTGGTGAAAACGTTCGCAAGAGAAGCGGTGACGTGCGGCATTCCCTTGCGTCTTTCGCCCGCGTGGCTCGTGAGCGCAACAGACGACAACCCCTATAACCGCAAAACAAGGGAGATCCTTGCAAGTTTTGCCGATCTGCCGATTTCACTCGGCGAGGGAAACGTTATTTTCCCCGAGGGCAACGCGCGAAAATACCTCGCTGCCTATTTCACGGATACGCCACCCCAAAACCCTTACGTGGAAGATCCGCGTGACGTGCGTTGCGTCTCCTTTTCGCCACACGGCGACGTGCTCAGCGGCAACGTTTACCGCCAAGATGTGATGGATATTTTAAAAAGCTACTCTCCATAAAAAACAGCCGATGAGTTCACCTCATCGGCTATTTTTATATGCCGTATGTGTTGGTTAACGGATCTTTGAAAATGCCAATTTCGGGTGTTTGAAACGTAAATACTACGAACAAAAGCGCAATCGCACAGAGTAGAGCAAGCGCGAGTTTGGGCGATTTACAGGGCGCTGCTTTTCTGTGAAATTGCCGCGTTTCATAGATATATGCAATTGCCGCACTAACAAAGAAAATGGCAATGTTGATCCAATCGGGGGATCTGCCGATCACACCGTTATAGGTGTAGAAAAGAGTGGGGATCAGCGCGAGTCCGAGCAGTGTCCCTTTGAGCTTGACACACCAAAAATCCTTTCGATCAGGGAAGAAAAAGCGCTCTACAATGGCGTAGAGGAACATCGGCCAAAAGAGCAGCTTCATGTGCTCCCAGGTCGATTCGTTCACACCTGAGAACGGCGCGATCCAGTTCGCCTCTCCCAGCCAATCATATAAAAAATGTAGCAACGTGCCACCAAGTGACGTCACGGCAAACCCCATTAATTGCCAAAGCCCTATTGATCGTTTCATCGTCCACCTCGCATGCGTATTTCCGTATAGTCTATGCAGTCGGGAAAGGTAATATGTGTTTGTTGACGCCACAAGCAAGATGTGTTATAATAGAGTTTGTTGTGTAACTTGGAATTTTGCAAGGGAGGTAGCATCATGTTAAAAAAATATATTGGTGATAAAAAATTCTATCGCATGGTGCTTGCCATTGCGATTCCCATCATGATTCAAAACGGTATCACCAATTTTGTGAGCCTGCTGGATAACATTATGGTGGGCAGACTTGGCACAGAGGCAATGTCTGGCGTTTCAATCGTCAACCAATACATTTTTATCTTTGGCCTTCTCGTTTTTGGCGCGGTGTCCGCTGCGGGTATTTTCACCGCGCAATACAATGGCAGCGCAGACCAAGATGGTATCCGCTATACCTTCCGTTTCAAGTTTTTGATCTGTATTGCCGCAGGTGTGGCCGGTATTGTGCTGTTTTATCTGTTGGACGATCCGCTGATCTCCCTGTTTTTACACGCATCCGAGGGGCATGGCAACCTTGCCGAAACGCTTGCTTTTGGCAAGCAATATCTGCGCATTATGCTCATCGGCCTGCTGCCTTACGCGCTTGCACAGCATTATGCTTCTACTATGCGCGAAACGGGAGAAACCGTTGTCCCTATGCTGGCAAGCATTATTTCCGTGGCAACCAATTTCGCACTTAACTTTGTGTTGATCTTCGGTTATTTGGGCGCGCCCGCTCTCGGTGTGAGCGGCGCCGCCATCGCCACCGTGATCTCTCGCTTTGTGGAACTTGCGTTGCTGCTCGTTTACGCGCATACACACAAGGCGAAATTCCCGTATCTTGTGGGGGCGTATCGCTCTCTTTATATACCGCGCGCACTTGCGCGGCAGATCGTCGCCAAGGGCATTCCACTCATGGCAAACGAATTTTTGTGGGCACTTTCTGTTACGCTGCGCAACCAGTGTTACTCGCTGCGCGGCATTGACGTGGTGGCAGCGCTCAACATTACCACGACGCTTGTCAACGTGTTGAGCGTTGCGTATATCGCGCTTGGCAATGCGCTCGCGATTGTTGTTGGCAGACAGCTTGGTGCGGGAGAACTGGGGGAGGCCAAGGTGAGTGCGCGTCGCATGCGCGCCTTTATCGTGTTCGCCGCTACTGTGTTCGGTGTCTTGCTTGCAATCGGGGCATTTTTCTTCCCGATGATTTATAACACCACCGCGTCGGTTCGCTCGCTTTCCACCTATATGATGCTCGTTTCCGCGCTTGCGCTGCCGATCGGTGCGTATGGATTTTCCACGTATTTCACCATGCGCAGTGGTGGTAAGGTGTTCGTTACGCTGCTCCTGGACAGCGGTGTGATGTGGCTGATCGTGCTGCCGCTGTGTGCTATTCTTGGATATTTTACAAGCGTGAACATTTACCTCATGTTCTTCCTGTGCCAGATGGCAGATATCGTCAAATGCTTCCTTGGATATTTTTTGGTGCGCCGCAATACGTGGGTGTGCCGCCTGGTGTGACCGAAACGGAGAGATATATGTATACGATACTGGCAAAACCGTATGAGCACGCGCCGAACCGTCGCGCGGTGCGCAGATTATATCACACGGCATTCCCGAGGGAAGAGCGCTTACCCTTCTTTGTGTTGCGCGCGCTCACCGTGCGAGAGGGATGCGAGGTTACCGCATACTATGACGGTGACACCTTCGTGGGATTTACCTACGACGCAACGAGAGGGAATGTGCTCTATCTCATGTTCTTTGCGATTGAGGACGAGGTGAGAGGCAAAGGCTATGGCTCCGCTATTTTGTCTTATTTAAAAGAGCGCTACCCTGGCAAAGCAATCGTGCTCAACGTCGAATTGCTTGATGAGAACGCAGACAACTATGAGGAGCGCGTGCGCCGTTTCAAGTTCTATGAGAAAAACGGCTTTTACGATACAAAGCACAATATTGACGAGGTGGGCGGCACGTTCCGCGTGCTCTCCACGGCAAGGGAGTTTGATGCCGACGCATATCTTGCGGTGTTCAAATGGTTGTCCTTTGGCGTCTGGCGTCCTGAAATTACAAAAGTATAAAAGCAGCCGATGAGGATTTACCCTCATCGGCTGTTGCTTTATTTCATCACCTTCACAAAGCGGAACATCTCGTCAGGGCCTTCGCTGGGGTCGTGGTCGTCGGGCATTTCGTGCTCGGGCTGGAAGTGCTCGCACCAGAATTGGTCGATTTGAAATCCGCATTTGTTGACGTAGAAATGAATGTTGCGCTTCTCAAAATACGGCGTACAGGTTTCCCAAACGAGTGTTTCGGGGTGGAGCGCTTCTACCGCTTGCCACGCGCCGTAGCCGATGCCTTTGCTGTGTTCCTCGGGCAACGTAAAGAGTATCTCAAGCTCGTTGTGATGCGTTTCCTTGTTGATCTTTAAAATCACGCCGCCTACCCTTTTGCCATCTAGAACAATGCGATACGTTTCGCTATTCGGGGCGTCTATGCAGCGCTCAATCGTTCCACGAGAAATGATCTCGCCGTCATCGTTTGTGTGATCGTCGCGCTCTCCAAACTCCAGCATGGCGCCATGTTTAAATGCCCATTGATTATCAAGAATGAATTGCTCGCGGTCGTCTGCCGCAAGAGGGACGAGCGTAACCTTGGTGTGTTTCATTAGTGCCTCCATAAAACAAAAATGCTCCGGCTATTGCAAAACAATAACCCGAGCTCACTCGGACACCTAATCCGGCAATTGAGCGCTACGGCGCTCCGCCTCCGGTGACCTATTCATTGCTCCTATTGTAACATACGCGTGTGCGTTCGTCAAGTGCTATTGTGCGCATGCAAGCAAAAATTTCCGTACGCATTTGCGGTTTTGGCGCGTGTCGTCCTCACATATTAAAGGGAGAAGGAGGTGAAGTGTCGCATGGAAAAGGAAGGGAGATTGTTTTCCAACACGCTGCTGTTATCGTTTGCATCAATGGTGTCCAAAACCATCACGTTTTTCATGCTACCGCTTTACACGGCGGCGATGGATCCTGCTGAATTTGGTGTGGCGGATATCTTGGTGAGCACGGCACTGCTCCTTTTGCCCATCGTTTCCTTACACGCGCCCGAGGCGGTGTTTCGCTTTCGCATCAAAGGGGAGGCGGGGGCGCTTGGTGCCGCGGCAATCGCGCTTGTTATGGGGCTTGTCGCCTTTGCGCTTTGCGTGCCGCTACTCTCGCTTTCTGCGGTGCTTCGTCCCTATCTTTGGTTACTTTATTTATATATCGTCGCTTCGCTTTGTCGCTCGTTTTTGGCGCACGTATTGCGTGCGGACGGCGCGTTTTCGTTGTACGCGATCCAACAGGTGTTTTGTACGTTGCTCACGGTGCTTTTCCAACTGCTTTTCTTGCGGATATGGCAACGCGGTGTTTCGGGGTATCTCGCGGCGGTGATTCTTGCGGATGCACTCACGTTTGCTACGCTTGTGCCTTATCTGCTCACCCGCTTGCGCGGCGAGAAACGCCCCACGCTGCCGCTTTGCAAAAGTATGTTGCGCTACTCACTGCCCATGATTCCCGGTACGGTGCTTTGGTGGGTGATGTCGGTGTCAGACCGCTACCTGGTGCTCCTTTACTGTGGCGAGGCGGCAACCGGCATTTACGCTGCCGCAGGGCGTCTACCGGGGCTTGTGACGCTTGCCATTGGGGTGTTTATGGAGGCGTGGCATTACGCCGCCTTGCGTGCGGAAAAGGGAAGCGAGGGGGCGCTGTTCGGGCGCATTTATGCGCTGTTGCTCCCATTGCTTTTGGCAATGGGTGTTGGAGTTATTTTGCTTGCGCGGCCCATTGTCACGCTTTTCCTCGCTCGGGGTTTCGCAAGCGCCGCCACGCTCGTGCCGCTTCTGGCATTCGGCGCGCTTTGTGGGGGACTTTCCAACTTTCTTTGCAGTATTTATACGCTTCGTATGCGATCTGGCGCCGCGCTTTTGACTGGGGCGCTTCCCGCGATTGTCAATATCGTGCTTAATTTGTTATTCGTACCGCGCCTCGGCGTGATCGGTGCGGCACTTTCCACCGCACTCTCCTTTGCGCTGTCCCTTGCCATTCGCCTTTTTCACACAAGACGATTGCTTGCCTTTTCGCGCTATGCCGACCGGCTTTTTTTATCGCTTGGCATTCTTTTTGCCGTGTCACTGATGATGGCATTCGGGCTTTACGTGGTGGGCATCCTGCTTGCTCCTGTGTCACTTCTCCCGTTTTGGCGACAGGGGATTGGCGCAATCCGCTTCGTTAAGCGCCGCGGCGTGGCGTTTTGGCAGGATTTGAAAAAAAGAGGGAATTATCGTAAAAAAGTTTAAAAAAAGACTTGCTTTTCCATTTTGGTTGTGGTATAATAGTCTGCGTGTGTGAACACAAATTTAAGGGTGGTCCGCTGCGAAGCTCTGCATGAACATCCGGATTTTTAAGGAGGCCAAAATGAACTTGATTCAGGCTTTTACAAACGAGCAGTTGAAGGCAGAGGTGCCGGTGATCCGTATCGGTGACACCGTCCGTATCCACAACAAGATCGTGGAGGGCACCAAGGAGAGAATCCAGCTTTTCGAGGGCACTGTCATCGCAAAGCATGGCGGCGGTATTTCCGAGACCTTTACCGTAAGACGCGTTTCCTACGGTGTTGGTGTGGAGAAGACCTTCCCCATCCATTCTCCCAACGTTGCAAAGGTTGAAGTTACCCGCGTTGGTAAGGTTCGCCGTGCAAAGCTTTACTACCTGCGTGACCGCATGGGTAAGGCAGCTAAGGTTAAAGAGCAGATCTAATTACCTTACACATAAAGGGACGCCGCAAGGCGTTCCTTTTGTGTTTTACCATGTTTATCTGACATTTCACAAATTTTGTCTTGCATTGTGCAAAGAGAAGTGGTAAGATGAATGGAGATATACGAATTACCCCACGGGTATGACCGGGCTTCACTACTGCAAAACGGAGATAGATATGAAGAAAATAGGCAAACAGGTTTTGTTTCTTGAAACAGGCATAGGAAATCCTCGAAACGGTGAGGGCGCATTCATCTGACTGAAAAACGGAGATATACTATACGCGTATACCGAATATTACGGTGACGATTGGGCAGACCACGCGATTGCGCATATCTGTGCATGCATCTCCACCGACGAGGGAGAGAGTTTCGGAGAAAAGTTCGTCTTGCTCGAAAAGGACGAGGATGCCGAAAATTATATGTCGGTGAGCCTACTTCGCAAGGCAAACGGTGACCTTGGCATGATATTCTTGCGCAAGGAAAATAATACGGGAAAGGAAATCCAGCACTATACCGATTTTCCGTGTATGCCGATGTTCACCCGTTCGACCGACGAGGGAAAAACGTGGAGCACGTCCATCGCAATGGGCGTGAAAGAGGGCTATTACTGCGGCATCAACGACGGTGTGCTGGTGCAAAGAAACGGCAGAATACTCATGCCGTTCTCCTCTGTCACAAAGGAGGATGCCGCCACCGTTGTCATTACGTATTCGGACGATGACGGCGCAAACCGGGGCGTGCTTGACCACACGTTCAAAACGCCGTTTTCGGAGAATGTCATAGGGCTTGCAGAGCCCGGTGTTTACGAGATGGAGAACGGCGAGCTTTGGATGTGGTGCCGTACGCTTTACGGACATCAATACGAGTCGCGCTCGTACGACAACGGCGCAAACTGGACGCCCCTTGAGCCGAACTTTTATTTCACCTCGCCCGACTCTCCCATGCGCGTGAAGGACGTGGGTGGGCTATACCGTTGCGGTGTTCAATCCCATACCCCCCTCTTTGCGTTAGGGAGGATTACACGGTCAGGGGAAGTATTAGACGCACGCCGCTTGTCTGCGCCGTAAGCGATGACAGAGGACGTTCCTTTGACTGTTTTGGCAGTTATGTCGACGGCAACAAGATGGATCGCGTTTGCAAGCCGCACCTTTTTCTTAGAGGACGACTTATCAAGCACCTATTGTTACCCCTCGGCAATGGCGGTTCGTGACGGCTTTCTCGTGGCGTACTACCACAGCAACGGCGGTGACTATACGCTCAACTGCCTGAAGATCGCCAAGGTGTATTTTGACGAAATTGCAAAATAAATCAAACGCATAAAAAAGACCGAACGGAAATCCGTTCGTTCTTTTGATTTGTCTGCCAATTAGCCGAGACGTGCCTCGAGAGCTGCAAGCTCCTCGTACATCGTAGCGGGAACGTGATCGCCAACCTGAGCGTAGAACTCCTTGATGTTGGCAACGTCTTCCTTCCAGGAAGCGGTGTCAACGGAGAGCAGCTCGCGAATGGTGTCGATGGTGATGCCGTCAAGGCCCTCAATGTTGATGTCCTCAGCCTTGGGAACGTAACCGATTGCGGTCTCAACAGCGTCAACCTTGCCTTCGCAACGAGCGAGGATCCAAAGAAGAACGCGCATGTTGTCGCCAAAGCCGGGCCAAATGAAGTGCCCCTCGTCATCGGTGCGGAACCAGTTGACGTGGAAGATGGCAGGGGGATTGGGGATCTTCTTGCCCATGTCGAGCCAGTGCTGCCAGTAGTCACCCATGTTGTAACCAACGAAGGGACGCATAGCCATGGGATCGCGACGAACTACACCAACTGCGCCGGCAGCTGCTGCGGTGGTCTCGGAAGCCATGATGGAGCCGACGAAGGAGCCGTGCTGCCAGTTGAAGGACTGGTAAACCAGGGGAGCAGTCTTTGCGCGGCGGCCGCCGAACACGATTGCAGATACGGGAACACCCTTAAGGCTGTTGAACTCAGGAGAGATGCAGGGGCAGTTTGCAGCCAGTGCCGTGAAACGAGAGTTGGGATGAGCGCCTGCGGTTGCAGCCTTGTTTGCCTTGTCGAACTTGGAGATGTCCCAAGGATTGCCACGCCAGTCGATTGCGTTTGCGGGAGCCTCGGTGTCAAGGCCTTCCCACCAAACGGTGTTGTTGTCAAGGTCGTGCACAACGTTGGTGAAGATGGTGTCACGCATCGTGGTAGCAAGTGCGTTGGGGTTGGACTTGTTGTTGGTACCGGGAGCAACGCCGAAGAAGCCGTTCTCGGGGTTGACAGCCCACAGACGGCCGTCCTCGCCGACGCGCAGCCAAGCGATGTCGTCACCTACGCACTCAACCTCGTAGCCCTCTTTCTTGAGGCCTGCGGGAGGAATGAGCATGGCGAGGTTGGTCTTGCCGCAAGCAGAGGGGAATGCAGCAGTCACGTACTTCTTCTCGCCATTGGGGTACTTCACGCCAAGGATGAGCATGTGCTCAGCCATCCACCCTTCCTTACGGCCAAGGTAGGAAGCGATACGCAGAGCGAAGCACTTCTTGCCAAGCAGAACGTTTCCGCCGTAGCCGGAGTTAACGGACATGATGGTGTTGTCCTGGGGGAAGTGGGTGATATAACGGTTCTCCTCATCAATGTCAGCGCGAGCGTGCAGACCCTTGATATAGTCGGGGCTGTCACCGAGTGCCTCCAACACGTTGGTGCCAACGCGCGTCATGATGAGCATGTTGAGCACGACGTAGATAGAGTCGGTCAGCTCAATGCCGTATTTTGCAAAGTCAGAGCCAACAACACCCATGGAGTAGGGGATAACGTACATGGTGCGACCCTTCATGGAGCCGGTGTAAAGCTTCTTCAGCTTTGCGTACATTTCCGCGGGAGCCATCCAGTTGTTGATGTTACCTGCTTCTTCCTTGGTGGGGGTGCAGATATAGGTTCTGCCCTCAACACGAGCAACGTCGTTGATAGCGGTGCGGTGAAGGTAGCAGTTGGGCAGCAGTTC
>JAZNAM010000067.1:0-16499 GCA_045586515.1 Eubacteriales bacterium | reverse complement strand
AGACCGCTTGGCCTCCGACTTCACGACCTCGACGTATACAAATACGCGTCGTCCGTGGGCGCGGTCGCGCCTAGCACTGCTTGGTTCTCGCGCAACATTTGCATGTAGGTGTTTTAGCAACAAAAAAATCAAACAAATATTGCGAACACTATTGACACGAGAGGCAAAATCGTGTATAATAGCAAAAGATATTTGGGTTTAACCGCGAGGGGAGGGATATAGAAAATGGCAGAAGTAAAACTGAAGGAGGGCGAAACCCTCGACAGTGCTCTGCGTCGCTTTAAGCGCCAGTGCGCACGTTCCGGTGTGCTTGCCGAACTTCGCAAGAGAGAGCATTACGAGAAGCCCAGCGTAAAGCGTAAGAAGAAGTCTGAAGCTGCACGCAAGCGTAAGTACAAGTAATGAAAAAAGGACGGACGAAAGCCCGTCCTTTTTGCTAAAAAAAGAACTCTGCAAAAGCAGAGTTCTTTTTTATTTTGGTATGGCGATGAGGTCAAGATCCCATGCGGGACATCCCCGTTCACGCACCAGATGGAAGTTGTATCCTTTGTACAACTCGCGGACAAGTAAGGGGAGTGCAAACATATCCTCAGGGCGGTGATAGAGCGCGACACGAAGTGCGGGGTGGTGCGTCCCGATTGTGTTGGCAGAGCCCCGAAGTGCTGCTGCTTCAGCGCCCTCCACATCGTATTTAATATAGTCCACGGCGCGTCCTGCAAGGAGTGCGTCGGGCGAAGCGGTCTGCACCGTAGTGGCGGCGCGTCCCGTGCAAAGCCCCGCGTTGCGGTTGCCCGATGCATCAAAGAGCGCCTCACCGCACATGTCGCATACGGCAACGCCGTGACATTCAATTTCGCAATCGGTGATGGTCTGTGCCCATGTGGAGAGCTTTTTAAAGTTGCGCTTGTCGGGCTCAGCACAAAGGATAAACTCCATTTGCTTTTTGGTCATCGCCTCTCTTGCGCTGTCGCCGTTATATGCACCGAGGTCAAGCATGCGCGAGATGGGGAGATCTAAAAGAAGATCCCACGCGTGTTGCTTGCTGGTTGCGCTGTCAAAGTAAGCGTATTCCCCCGTGTATTTGCAGGCAAGCACATTGTCAAACAGCGTGCGCGATGCTTCGTCTGCAAGCAATGCGCGCGCGCGTACAAATTGTGCCTCGTGCGCTGCGTAGAACGCCGCGTCAAACAGGGTGTTGCCACAGACGGGCAGATCGGGGACGAGCAGGGGATAGCGCGCGGCTACGCCATCGAAAAGAGCGAGCACCTCGGGGCGTGAGGAGCCGAAAGCAAGGAGCACCACGCACGCATCCTTCTCGTACATATTGCACACCTCGGAGAAGGCGTGCACGCGCATACCGTGAAACTCGTGGCCACGCACGAAGCCGTCACTGGCAAATATACCCGCGACGGGAATGCCGCGCGCTTCCAAGACGGCAAGGAGCTTGTCCGCGCCATTTCCCATGCCGTACAGCCAAATATCGCGCCGCTCGGCACGGAGCGTTTCCCACAGGTCGCGCGAAAAAAGGGGGAGCGTTGACGTGTGCATCATCGTTCCCCCCTTTTTTTATCTGTGGATTATGCCATGCTCTCGGGCAGCTTTTTGCCGCCGAGCAGATGGAAGTGTAGGTGTCTTACCGACTGGCAACCGTCCTCGCCACAGTTGGTGATGACGCGGTAGCCGTTGGTGAGTCCTGCGGTTTTTGCGATCTTGGGGATCGCTTCAAAGATGCGCGCGACGACTGCGCTGTTCTCCGCGTTCACGCCGTCAGCGCTTGCAATATGCATGCGCGGAATGACAAGGATGTGAACGGGTGCCTGCTTGCTGATGTCGTGGAATGCCACCACATCCTCACTCTCATACACCTTGGAAGACACGATTTCGCCTGCGGCGATTTTGCAAAACAGACAATCCATATGAAAACTCCTTACTTTACGAATTCTTCGTAGATGGCGCTCATTGCCTGCTCGAAGGAATCTTCGTCAACGCTCAAAATGATGTTGCGCTCGCTGGAGCCCTGGTCGATCATACGAATGTTGACGTCCACCTCGGAAACGGCATTGAACACGCGAGCGGCGGTACCCTTTGCCTTGACCATACCGCGGCCAACCACGGCGATGAGAGAAAGGCCGTCGGTGATCTCAATGTGATCGGCGCGTACAGCACGATTGAGCGCGTGAATGAGGCGGTCACGTTTGCCCTTAATGGCTGCGGTTGCAACCACGATGGTCATGGTGTCGATGCCGGAGGGAAGATGCTCAAAGGAAATGCCCATATCCTCCAGCACTTCAAGTGCGCGGCGGCCAAAGCCGATCTCTGCGTTCATCATATCCTTCTCAATGCTGATGGCAGAGAAGCCCTTCTTGCCGGCAATGCCCGTGATGACGTGAGGCGTGTCGTATGCGCTTGCGTCGGATACGATCATCGTGCCTGCGTCCTCGGGGGCGTTGGTGTTGCGAATGTTGATCGGAATACCCGCATAGCGAACGGGGAAGATGGCGTCTTCGTGCAGTACGGTTGCACCCATGTAGGAGAGCTCACGCAGCTCGCGGTAGGAAATCGCCTCAATGGTGGGCGGATTCTTGAGAATGCGGGGGTCTCCCATGAGAAAGCCCGAAACGTCCGTCCAGTTCTCGTACAGGTCGGCGTTGGCCGCTCTTGCCACGATAGAGCCCGTGATATCCGAGCCGCCGCGGGAGAAGGTCTTGACGGTGCCGTTGGGCATGCTGCCGTAAAATCCGGGGATTACAGCACGCTCATAGCGGCGAAGCTCCTCAGCAAGTACGGCGTTGGTGCGCTCTTCATCGAAGGAGCCGTCCTCGCGGAAGAAGATCACACTCTCTGCGTCAATAAAGGTGTAGCCGAGGTACTTGGCGAGAATCAAACTGTTGAGGTACTCACCGCGAGAAGCGGCATAGTCACGTCCAGATGCGTGAAGCATGGCGTTCTTCACATACTCCAACTCGCCCGAAATATCGAACTTTAAACCAAGGTCGCGAATGATGCCGTTGTATCGATCACACACCTGAACGTAATAGGAGTCCAGATCGCCACCGGTTTTGATCAGTTCATAGCAGTTATACAGCATATCGGTGACCTTTACATCGTCCTTGTAGCGCTTGCCGGGTGCGGAAGCGACCACGTAACGACGAGCGGGGTCAGCCTTGATGATGGCGGCTACTTTTTTGAATTGCTCTGCATCGGCGAGCGAGCTACCGCCGAATTTTACGACTTTAGTCAGCATAGAAATCTCCTTCGGTTGAAATGCTACTCTATATTATACGATACGGTGCTGTTTCTGTCAAGAGGGCACCACTATTTTGCCCCTTGTCTTGCGCGCAAACTTTTCAAAAAAATGTCAAAAAATTTCCAATTTTGCGAGAGAAAATGGGGTGCGCCCTCTTGATTTATGAAAGGGGGTGTGATACAATATATATAACTTATGAAAGCGAGGAATACTATATGTCCGCATATTTGATGCCTTCTGATATTTTGTTGCCCGATTTTAGCGCAGTCGACGGGAGCAAATGGGCAGTCGTTGCTTGCGACCAATACACCAGTGAGCCCGAGTACTGGCAGAGGGTGAGCGACAGAGTGGGAGATGCACCCTCGGCTCTTACGTTGATCCTGCCCGAGGCATTCCTTGAAAAGGGAACCGAATGCGTACCCGGCATCCACGCGAATATGCAGAGCTATCTACACAACTTGCTCATTTCTCACAAGAACAAGATGATTTATTTGGAGCGTACGCAGTCCGATGGACGTGTGCGTCGCGGTCTTGTCGGTATGATCGACCTGGAGTGCTACGATTTTTCAAGAAATTCACGCTCTCTGATCCGCGCCACCGAGGGCACCGTGATTGAACGTATTCCGCCTCGCCTTGAGATTCGCCACGGTGCGGTACTGGAAGCGCCCCACGTGATGCTACTGGTAGATGATGCGAAAAAGACCGTGATCGAGCCTGTGGCAGAGCGCGCCGCAGCTCTTCCCGTTGCATACGATTTTGATCTTGCCGACGGTGCAGGTCACGTAAAGGGCTATTTCGTGGACAGCATCGACGTTGCGAAGATCAATGCGGCGCTTTCCCATCTTGTTACTCCTGAATATGCCGCCGAGCATTACGGCGAGGGGGTAGCCCCCCTGCTGTTCGCCGTAGGTGACGGCAATCATTCGCTAGCCACTGCCAAGGTCGCTTACGAGCAGATCAAGGAGCAATATGGCGAGCGCGCGAAGTTCCACCCCGCACGCTATGCATTGGTTGAGGTTGTAAATCTTCACGATGAAGCGCTTCGCTTTGAACCCATCTATCGTGTGCTGTTTAACGTGGATGTGGATGACGTGCTGAAAAAATTGCAGGACTATTCCTTCTCGCTGGGTGGCGAATGTGAGCAGCAGAAGACCAAGTTCGTGTCCGTAGGCCGTCGAGGTGCGATGCACTTTGTACATCCTACCGAGAAGCTGGTGGTCGGTACGCTGCAAAAGTTTATTGATGGGTACCTTGCTGAGCATCCCGAGGCGAGTGTAGACTATATTCACGGCACGCACGCCGTGGAGGAGCTTTGCCGTGAGGAGCGCCGCATTGGCTTTGTCTATGCCGGCATCACCAAGGATCAACTTTTCCCCACGGTTGCAACGGAAGGAGCTTTGCCGCGCAAGGCGTTCTCGATGGGAACGGCTGCGGACAAGCGTTTTTACATCGAGTGCCGCAAAATTCAGTGATAAAGGGCCGATTCAATAGCGCAGACCAAACACACAAAAAATAACCGCTCTCCCTGCTATCCAAAGGCAGGGAGAGCTTTTTTGTAGCGGTGACTCGTCCTTTTTTTGTATTTCGCCCGTTTTGACAAAGTTTTTGCGCGCGCTTTGCTATACTGTTTGCGAGGTGAATGTGATGGAGCAAACGGTATACGGCGACCTCTTGTTTTTCGTGAATTTCTGTATGGATTTTCAGTGTCTGTTTCTCACGGCAAAGCTGTTACGTCGCCGATTTTCCATTCCGCGCGCAGTGCTTGCCGCCGCATTTGGGGCACTTTACGCATGTGTGGCGTTGTTTTTGGTAACGAGCGGCACGGTGGCGTTGCTGCTTGATCTTTTGGTGTGTGGACTAATGTGTTTGCTTTCGTTTTGGGAGAGGGAACATCCGTTGCGTGCCGCGTTTGTGCCGTTTGCACTGTATTTTGGCGTGTCTGCGGCGGTGGGCGGCGTGATGAGTGGCATCGCGACGCTTCTTTCCCGTTTAGACCTGCCACAGATCGCAAACGGTGAGGAGGTATCCTCAGGGGCGTTTGTGCTCATCAGCGCGGCTGGCGGAGCGCTCACGTTTCTCTTTGCGCGTCTGTGTCAAAAGCGTGGCAACGGCACACGCGCCACGCTGACGCTTGAGTTGCTTGGCAGACGTATCAGTGTGACGGGGCTTGTGGATACCGCCAACTTGCTTATCGACCCCGTGTGCGGCAGACCCGTCGCGATTTTGCGCGAGGAAACCGCACGCGAGTGGGTTGAGGGTGCATTCCCGCCGAGAGGGACGTGTGATACGTTACATATGGCAACGCTTCCGCCGCGTCTTGCGCGCCGTGCGCGGCTCGTTCCCGCAAGCACGGTAATGGGTGAGGGGCTGATGCTGACCTTTTTGCCTGATCATGCGTGGTTGGATACGGGCAAGGGGGCAAGAAGTGTAGAACTATTGGTGAGTGCGGCAGCGCTTGCAGCGGTGCCACCGGATTGTGCGGCGTTGTTGCCTGCCGCTGTGCTTACGGAATAGGAGGAGTGTGTGATGCACTTTTGTTTTTGGGCGTGGCTACGTAATCGGCTTTTTCCCCGTCGGGGCGTATACTATATCAACGGCCCCGACGTATTGCCACCGCCTCTTGAAGCAGATGCGGAAAGTGAGGCGATTGCGCGCTTGCCCGATGAAGCGGCACGTTCTTTGCTTATCGAGCACAATTTACGCTTGGTGGTCTATATTGCACGGCGCTTTGAGCAGCCCGGCACGAGCATTGAGGATCTTATCTCAATCGGTACAGTGGGTCTTATCAAAGCAGTTAACACCTTTCGTTCAGATAAAAACATAAAGCTTGCTACGTACGCTTCGCGCTGTATTGAAAACGAGATTTTAATGTATATTCGAAAACGCAGTGGTGCCAAGGGGGAGATCTCTATTGACGAGCCGCTTAACGTGGATTGGGACAGCAACGAGCTGTTGCTTTGCGACGTGCTTGGCAGTGACGAGGAGAGCATTGATGCGGAGCTGACACGCGAGGAGGAACGGCGTATGTTACGTGACGCTGTGCATCGTCTGCCGCCGCGGGAGCGCGTGATCATCGAACTTCGCTTTGGCTTTGATGGCAAGCGGGAAATGACGCAAAAGGAGGTCGCAGACCTGCTTGGCATTTCACAATCTTACATTTCGCGTCTGGAGAAAAAGATCATTGCCGAGCTGGGGCGCGAGATCGCGGGAAAAATATAATTTTTTTCAAAAAGGTATTGCATTCGCGCATTTGATGTGCTATAATTTACTGGATATTGAAAGAAAGGAAGGGTACTGAACATGAAGGCAGGAATTCATCCGTCCTATGAGGAAGTCTCCATTATCTGCGCTTGCGGAAACGTGGTAAAGACGAGATCCACCAACGGCGGGGAAATGAAGGTTGAAATTTGCTCTAAGTGTCATCCGTTCTTTACCGGCAAGCAGAAGCTGGTTGACGTGGGCGGTCGTGTTGATAAGTTCAACAAGAGACTCCAGGCAAGAAAGTAATTCTTCATCGGGCAACGCCCGAAATCCCGAAGGGTGGGTTGCGGCAGCGCGACCCACCCTATTTCTATACAAATTTTGAGTAGAAGGAGAAGCCGTGGAAACTACTGAAAAAATGATCGGTGCGCGCGCGGCGCTGGTAAGCGTCGTGACCCGCGGCAGAACCGAGCAAGAGGTGAACGCAAGTCTTGAGGAACTGCGCCGGCTGCTGGATACGGCGGGCGGTGAAGCCGTGTTCACCCTGATACAGAACAAGGAAGCACCCGACGTGCGGACCTATCTTGGCAGTGGCAAGGTCGTAGAGCTTTGCTATTACTGCGCGACAAACGAGGTCGATCTCGTGGTGTTTGACTGCGAACTTTCTCCCTCGCAGATCCGCAATTTGGAGGAGGCACTGGGAGAGGTGCGCGTCATCGACCGCTCGATGCTGATTCTTGATATTTTTGCGTTGCACGCCGTGAGTGGCGAGGGTAAGCTTCAAGTGGAGCTTGCACAGCTCAAATATACCGCACCGCGTCTGATTGGTAAAGGTGCGGCGCTCTCGCGTTTGGGCGGTGGTATTGGTACGCGCGGCCCCGGTGAGAGCCAGCTCGAAACCGATCGCAGACACCTGCAACGCCGCATTCGCGCACTTGAGGATGCGCTGGACGAGCTTGCGGCAGGACGCCGCACGATGCGCGCGGCGCGCGATCGTTCCGGACTCGCCAAGATTGCCATTGTGGGTTATACCAACGCAGGAAAATCGACGCTGCTCAACTATCTGACCGATGCGGGCATTCTCGCACGCGATCAGCTGTTTGCCACTCTTGACCCCACCACACGCAAGTGCTTTTTGCCGGGTGGAGAAACGGTGCTGCTTACCGACACGGTTGGCTTTATTCGCAATCTGCCGCACCACTTGGTGCACGCGTTCCGCTCTACACTTGACGAGGCGGTGTATGCCGATCTGCTTCTTATTGTGATCGACGCATCCGACCCCGAGGCGGCATCGCAGCTTGCCGTTACCGAGGAGTTGCTTGAAAGTTTGGGCGCGGGCGGAAAGCCCACCCTTTACGTGTTCAACAAATGCGATCTTGGTGCGGCAACGCCCTCGCTTGTACGCCCGAATGGCGAGTGTGTCTATATTTCTGCCGCAACGGGGCAAGGCGTTGATCTCTTGCTCACGCGTATTGAGGAGATGCTGCACGAGGGCTCGCGCCGCGTGACGTTCTTCTTCCCGAATGCAAAGGGAGGGCTTGTAAATAAACTCTACGAGAATGCAACCGTGGAGGAGATCGACTATGGCGCCGAGGGCGTAACCGTCACGGCGGTGGTTGATGATAAGACTTACGGACCGCTTCGTGCGTTTGACACTGCCCCCAAAAAGGAGAGCGACGATGAGTGGTGATATTTTTCGCACGATAGCGCAGTCTGCCGAGGTCACAATCGAGGAGAAGCGCTCTGAGTTCATTGCCGCTGTGAAGCGCGTCTCCACCGAGGAGGAGGCGATGGCGTTCGTCAAGGAACGCAAAAAAATGCATCCCGATGCACGCCACACCGTGTTCGCTTACGTACTGCGAAAGGGAAGTGCGCGCTATTCCGACGATAGTGAGCCCACGGGCACTGCGGGTATGCCGACGCTGGAGGCGATCCGCCGCACGGGGTTAGAGGATGTGGTGGTCGCCACCACGCGCTACTTCGGCGGAATTTTGCTTGGCGCAGGAGGGCTCACGCGCACCTATGGTGCCGCCGCCCACGCAGGCCTTGCCGCAGCAGGTGTTGCCGAATACGTGCCCTTTATCTACTATGCCATTGATTGCACCTACGCGGATTATCAAAAAATTTCCCCTGAGCTCGCGCGCCTTGGCGTGAAGGACGAGGGAACGGATTTCACTGATCGCGTTGTGATACGCGTGGGATTGCCCGCCGCGGAAGGTGAGCCGATGTGCCGCCGCATCGAGGAGATGACCGCAGGACGAAGCATCGCTCGCGAGTACGCGCGCGGTATGGATCTCAAATAAAAAAGGAAGCGCATCGCGCTTCCTTTTTTATTATTATTTTACGAAGTCGCCCGGCTTTTTGCCCGTGACGTGGAAGAATGCTTTGTAGAAATTAGAGGAGCTCGTAAAGCCGCATTGCTCTGCGATCTCCAGCTTTGTCATATCGGTGGTGCGAAGCAGCTCGACCGCGTTTTCCACGCGCTTGATGGTGATATATTCCCAAGGGGAAACGCCGTTGAATTTTTTGAACACCGAAGAAAAGTAGGTGGGCGACATACACGCAACGGCGGCAATATCCTCCAGCGTGAGCTTGTTGCACAGGTTCTCGTTGATGTAGTTGATCGATTGCTTGAGGCTTCGTGTGACTGAGGAGTGAGAGGAAAGGCTCTTGCTCTGGTCAATGCAGTCGTAGTGGCGGATGATATGTACGAGTAGGGAAAAGAGGAGATATTTTGCCGTGACGGTGACACATGCAGGCTGATCGCGCAGTTCGCGCTCCAAACGAGAGAGCCCTGCATAGAGCGTTTCGTCCCCGGTGAAGCGATTGGAGAAATTCTTGTTGCGCGCGGCAAACAGATTCAAAAGTTCCACGCTCTCAGCGCGTTCCCACAGGAGCTTGGCCTCGAATTGGATATTGAGCAAGTCCATGCTTTCTCTGATTTCGGTGATACAGTGCGCCTCGTTACTGCCGAATAGGAAAACGTCACCGGCGACGAAGTCGTACGCGGTTCCGTTTACCATATATGTGCCCGCGCCAGAGAGGAAAACAGAGATCTCGCACTCGGTATGATGGTGGTCAAGATGCTCGCGTTTTTGGGGGGTGAGTACCGAATGATAGACTTTGATGATGGTGCGTCCTGCGCCGTCTTGCAGTGCATACTCTTTCGTTCGCATAAATAGCTCCTTTTGAATATCGAAATAAAGTGGAGAAAAAACGAAAAATGGGGGTTGAAGAGAAATATCTGGGTCTGTTATAATGAGTGTAGCACAAAATCAAAATTCTGTCAAGGAGGAACACAAATGAACCCTACGATTAAGGAACAAATTTCTGAGAACGTAAACATTTGCTCTAACCCTTCCGAACTCAAAATAACGGATATTAGAGTAACCAACATCAATGGTGCACCCAAGCACTGCCCCCTGATTAAGGTATACACCAACCAGGGTCTGGTAGGTTATGGCGAGGTGCGCGACGCATCCAGCGCAACCTATGCACTGATGCTCAAGTCCCGCCTGATTGGCGAGAACCCCTGCAATGTAGACAAGCTTTTCCGCAGAATCAAGCAGTTCGGCGGCCACTCCCGTCAGGGCGGCGGCGTATCCGGCCTTGAGATCGCACTTTGGGATCTTGCAGGTAAGGCATGGGGCGTACCGCTTTGGCAGTTGCTGGGCGGCAAGTTCCGTGATAAGGTAAGAATGTTCTGCGATACCGCCGTTGACGGCAAGCACACCGGTACCGATATGGGTCACGCACTCAAGGAGCGTATGGAGCAGGGCTTCACGTTCCTTAAGATGGACCTTGGTATTGAGCACATTCTTGACGAGCCGGGCGCACTCAACGCTCCTTCCGGCTTCCTGGAAGATATCAAGAAGTATTCCATGAAGGCGATCAACCACCAGTCCGGTTCTATCGACCGCGACCTGATGCTTGGTAAGAACTACGAGATCTTCACCATTCCTCACCACGCAACGGGCATTCACCTGACGGAGCACGGCATGGATCTGTTGGAGAACTACGTACGCGAAGTTCGTGACGTTATCGGTTACGAGGTTCCCCTTGCAATCGACCACTTCGGCCACGTTGCAATCGAGGACTGCATCCGCTTCGCACGCCGTCTGGAGAAGTACAACATCGCTTGGGTTGAGGACATCGCTCCTTGGCACTACACCAAGCACTATGAGAAGATCGCTCACGCTTGTAACGTTCCGATCTGTACCGGTGAGGATATCTACCTGGCAGATAACTTCGAGCCTCTGATGGCTTGCGGCGGCGTTTCCGTTGTACACCCCGACATGCTGACTGTTGGTGGCGCGCTCGAGCTTAAAAAGCTTGGCAACATGTGTGACAAGTACGGTGTGGCTATGGCTATTCACATGGCAGAGAGCCCCATCGCTTGCATGGCAGCAATTCACGCAGCAGCAGCTGTTCAGAACATTCTTGCAGTGGAATTCCACTCTGTGGACATTCCTTGGTGGAACGACCTTGCCATCGGCATCGAGAACCCCATCTTCAAGGATGGCTTCGTGAACGTTCCCAACACGCCCGGTCTTGGTATCGAGGCACTCAACGAGGAGCTGATCGCCCAGCACATCCACGCCGATTACCCCGGCCAGTGGGAGCCCACCACGCAGTGGGATAACGAGTGGGCGAACGACCGCGAGTGGTCCTGATATGCTGAAACTTCGCTGGATCGGACAGGGCGGTATCATTCTTCGTGACGAAACGCACGAGATCTGTATTGACCCCTACTTGTCCGACGTAGTGAATAGAATCGCAAACCGTCCACGTGCGGTAGCACCTGTTGTTGAGCCCGAAGATCTTGCAAGTGATGTGGTCGTGTGTACGCACAATCACCTGGATCACGTGGACATCGACGCGATCCCGCGTATGAATAAGGAAAACAAGCTTTTTCTTGCTCCCGATGATGCACGCGAGCAACTGCTCGCGTGCGGCGTCACGCATTACGTGCGCTTCAACGAGGGAGATCGCTTTGAAATTGGCGATTTTTCTCTGGAAGCGGTATATGCCGCTCACACCGTTCCTGCTGTTGGCGTGGTGGTGCGTCATGGTGGCGTAACGCTCTATATTTCGGGTGATACGCTTTATGATGAGCGTCTTGTGGCACTTGCCGACAAGAACATTGACGTGATGTTTATTTGTATCAACGGCAAGCTTGGCAACATGAACGTGGAGGAGGCGGGGATGCTCACGGGCGAGATCCATCCTCGCGTTGGCGTGCCGATCCATTACGGTATGTTTGAAAGCAACACCGAGGATCCCACCAAATACACGTCGCGCGTGCCGCACGGCTTTGAAATGGCGTACGGCAAAGAATACACGATAGAAGAGGTATTGCAGCATGTTTGACCTGACAGAAAAAACCGCGCTTGTAACGGGCTCTACGCAGGGCATTGGCTTTGATATTGCCAAAACGCTTGCGGCACATGGCGCCAAGGTCTTTATTCACGGCGCTACAAGCATGGAAAAGTGCATGCGCGCTTGCGCCGAGATTGAGGGCTCCGAGCCCGTCGTTGCCAACCTTTGCAAAATGGACGAGGTTGATAAGCTTTACGCCGCTACGGGCGACGTGGATATCTTGGTGCTGAACGCATCCGTGCAGTACAAGCGTGCGTGGAACGAGTTTAGCGACGAGGAATACGAAAATCAGATGAACTGCAACGTCAAGAGCAGCTATCTGATGATCCGCAAGTATGCACCCGCGATGCAAGAAAAAAAGTGGGGACGCATCGTCACGCTCGGTAGCGTCAATCAGTACAATCAGCACCCCGAACTCTCGCTTTACGGCGTGAGCAAGGCGGCGCAGTACAAAATGGTTAAGAATTTTGCTCCCATCTTCGCACCCTATGGTGTGACGATCAACAACGTAGCGCCCGGCGCGATCTCCACTCCCCGCAACGCGGCTGTGACCGAAGACCCTGCACTGAAAGCAGCGGTCGAGGCAAAGATCCCTGCAGGACGCTTTGGTACCACCGATGAGATCAGCCCCGCCGTGCTGCTGCTTTGCGCCGACGAGGGCGCCTATATCACGGGCACGGAGATCGTGATCGACGGCGGTTTATCTTTGAAATAAGAGAGGATACGATTATGCATTTCAATGACAGAGAAGAAGTCATCAAGCTCACTCCCCAATGGAAAGGTGAGCGTTTGCCCGATGGGCGTCCCAAGGTTGACGAGAAGTACTTAAAGGCACTGCGCACCCTCACGCTTGAGGAGGTTTGGAAGCCCATCTTCGTGAAGGGTTACGAGAGCCAGTTCGAGGGTCGTCTGCGCACGTTGCACAACGACGGCAGAAAGCTGATCGGTCGCGCTGTGACCGCTACCTACTGCCCCTTCCGCCCCGACCTTGACGAGGTCACCAAGGACATCGGCAGAAGTGAGGGTAGAAGCGGCACGTACAACCAGTGGGTGATCGACAACCTTATGGAGTACGACGTGCCCGTTATCGACATGTACGACAAGATCTACAAGGGCACCTACCTTGGCGGTAACCTGACCACCGCTCTTAAAAACAAGACCAAGAACGAGCACGGCGGTGCCGTTGTCTGGGGTGGCGTTCGCGATACCGAGCAGATGGAGAAGGTGGAGAACACGCAAGTGTACTTCCGTGGCATCGATCCCACGCCCATTCGCGACTTCATCATGACGGGCTACAACACCACCACGCGTATCGGCAATGCTGTATGCCTTCCCGGTGACGTTGTGTTCGGTGCAGGTGGCGGTGTGCTCTTCATTCCCGCACACCTCGTTGAAGAGGTTGTTGGCGGTGCAGCCAAGACGCAGGTAAAGGACCTGTTTGGCTTTGAGATGATCAGCCTGAACAAGTTCACCACCGCACAGATCGACAAGAACACCTGGACCAAGGAAATGCTTGACCTGCTCATGGAGTTCATCGCAACCGATGACCGCGCAGCAGACTATCGCGACCTTGACTGGTCTGTCGAGTACGATCTCGCAATCAACGGCGACCCCACTGATACGCAGTCGGCACTGTAATCACCGCAAACAAGAGTACCCCGACGGTGATTGCCGTCGGGGTGTTTTTATCATCTTACATCGCGCTATGTGCGAGGAAGGAATATAACTATGGGATTTTTAAAAGGTAAAACCGCCGTGATCACAGGTGCGGGTTATGCCGTTCTTTCTGACGGCAGATGTGGCTCAATCGGCTACGGCATTGCCACCGCTTACGCGAAAGAGGGCGCCAATCTTGTGATTACCGGCAGAAATGTCGCAAAGCTTGAAAAAGCAAAAGAGGAACTTGAGCGTCTGTATGGAATCAAAGTGCTCGCACTTGCCGCCGATATGGCAGCAGGTCAGGATAACGAAGCTACTGCCAAGCGTGTGGTAGACGCGACCATCGAAGCATTTGGCAGAATTGACGTGCTCATCAACAACGCACAGGCATCCGCCTCCGGTGTGGCAATTCAGGATCACACCACCGAACAGTTTGACCTTGCGATGTATTCCGGCCTTTATGCAACTTTCCACTATATGAAAGCGTGCTATCCTTACCTTAAGGAAACGCAGGGCGCTATCATCAACTTTGCATCGGGCGCGGGTCTGTTTGGCAACTACGGCCAGTGCTCCTATGCCGCCGCTAAGGAGGGTATTAGAGGTCTTTCTCGTGTGGCGGCCACCGAGTGGGCAAAGGACGGCATCAACACCAACGTCATCTGCCCCCTTGCTTGGACGGCACAGCTTGAAAACTTTGAAAAGGCATACCCCGACGCATTTCGCGCAAACGTGAAAATGCCCCCTGCAGGTCACTTCGGCGATCCCGAAACCGAGATCGGCAGAGTGTGCGTGCAGCTCGCCAACCCCGATTTCAAGTATCTCAACGGTGAAACGTTGACACTGGAGGGCGGCATGGGCCTTCGCCCCTAATTATTAAAAAGAGCACCGTGCGGTGCTCTTTTTTGTTGTGGCGTAGGTGGCAGCAGTTTTTCTAAAAAAGGCGTAATCGTGGCGGTGAACACCTCGTAGCCAAGTGCAGTCTGATGACCGCCATCTGTGGTGTACTCCGCGCGGATCTCGTTTGTTTCGGGATCGAGCAGTGCGTTGAACAAATCTACGTAGGCAAAGCCATAACGATCCGCGAGCGCTTGGATCTTCACGTTGTTTTCTTTTGCCAGATCGTTTTTCTTTCCCCATTCGCCGCTCATTGAGGTAAGCGAAACAAGAATGATCTTGGTGTTTGGCAAATTGTCGCGCAGTCCTATGAGAATACGCTCGTAGTTTTCCATCATCGTATCCATATTGTTCGCACCGATCAGCATAACCACGGCTTTCGGCTCCAGGTCATATACACTTACTTGTAAACGGTCTTCTACGCCATGCGTGGTGTCGCCGCCAATGCCGCGGTTGACCGTCACGTACTGCGGATAGTGTGCGGCAACATCATATCCCTCGGTTAAGCTGTCACCAAGGAAAACAACGTCTACCTCTCCTTTTTCAAAGTGTGTGTTTTCCTCGCGGAACAGCTCTACGCGGGTGTTATAGTGCTCACGGAAGATGCGCTCGTAAGCGCCACGGCGCTGTGCCTCGGAAAGGCGCTTGTAAACGATCAAACCTGCACCCACAACGAGTAATAGGGCAAGCACGGGGCAAAGAATTGCCAGTACGCGTTTTTTTGTTTTGGTCATGTTATCCCTCCATGGCGAAGCGCGCTTGTTGCGTGCAATGTTTGCCTACGTCTATTTTAGCACAGCCGCGCTTGATTTGCAAGTGAGGAGGATTACTCCATGAAAAAAGAGCCCCATCAAGGGGCTCTTTTTTGTTTATTTGCGAAGCTTTTTCGGCTTGCGGATGCGGTTAAGCTTTCTGTTCATTTTCAGGAGTTCTTCCTTGCTGAAGGAGATGTTCATCATGCCCATCATGTTCGAGAGACGCAACACGGTAAAGCCACCCATCATCTGCATGAGTCCGCCGTCGGCTTTCAAGTCAACTTCAAAGCCGCCGGATTTTTTGCCCTTGGCCTTGTCCTTTTTGTTGGCGTCCATCTTTTTCTTCATTTTAAGGCCCATGCCGATAAACCACAGCTTGCCGCGCGGGGATTCCATGATGTCGGCAATTTTGTCATTGAGAGAGTATCTGCCCTCGATCTCGGTGACGTCGAACCAGTTGAGAACAGCGCCCGCCTCACGCAGCACGTAGTCCATATTGCGCTCGGCAACCTTGCGGATCACGCCCCGATCGGTGAGCACTCCCGCCTTTGCCACAATTTCGCTTTCTCCCACGTTTGCAACATCAAAGTAGAAGAAATGATCGGGCGCGCTCTTTTTGCCGACGCTCTCGCCGTTCACAAACAGTTCCACCTCGGGCTGGTTGGAGTAAACGGTGACGCGCGTGATGTCCTCCACGCGGTCAATATAACGCTTGCCGCACAGATGAACGAAGGGATCGTCCGAAAGCCATGCCTTGTAGGCGTAGAAGGAATCCTTCTTGTATTTTCTATCCATCGTGACAAGGCCCTTGTGGTTCTGTCCGTTCTCGCCGCCCTCCGCTCTTGCGTCGGCGCCGAAGTCGAACATGTTCCACACGTGCGTTGCCCAGAGATACTTGCGCGAGAAGAGCTGTTTGATCAGCTCCTCGTGGTAGTATGCCTGATATTCCTCGGTGTAGTCGCCTTGCCTCGGGTCACTGGTGTGCCAGTTCAGCGCTTCGCAGCCGTACTCGGAGCAACCGATCGGAATGGTGGGATGCTTTTCGTGGAACTTGTCAAACCACGGACCGTTCATGCTGGTGTCGCCGCCGTACCATCCGAAGTAGTGGTTGTAGGAAACCACGTCGGGGATGAGAAGATAGGGGTCATCCATCTTGCACATCGAACCCGCCGCCATGGTTGTGAGACCCGTCTTATCCATTTCGTGCGCAAGGTCGTTGAGGATGCGGTGATTTTCAAGTAGATACTCATCCGAGCCCGCAATGGAGATCTCGTTGGAAAGTCCCCATACGACGATACTGGGGTGGTTGTAGTTCTGCGTGATCAGCTCCTTCATTTGGCTGATCGTGTTCTCTCTGCCCGTTT
>JAZNAM010000066.1:0-7239 GCA_045586515.1 Eubacteriales bacterium | reverse complement strand
AACGACATGGCTACGATCCGACTTATCGTGCCCTTGACCTTGCGGCCGTCTGCGGGCATGCCGTTTCTCGTTTCAAGGTCGGCGGTGCACAGGATGCGCTCAATAGAGCCGTCCGCGTTTTTCACCACGTCCTGGTACTTGATGATATACGCACCCATGAGTCTCACTTCACCGTCGGGTTTGAGGCGGAAGAACTTGGGGGGCGGTACTTCTGCAAAGTCATCCGCGTCGATATAGATCTCACGGGTGAACGGCATTGCACGGGTGCCCATTTCGGGTTTCTGGGGATGATTGGGCAGGTCGAAATACTCCTCTTTTGCTGCATCATAGTTCGTGATCTCAACGAGGATGGGACGCTTGATCGCCACGCGACGGGGCGCGCTTTCGCCCAGCTCGTCACGGATGCAGTGCTCCAGCATCGAAATGTCTACCAGGCTGTCTGCCTTGGAAACGCCTGCCTCGCGCACGAAGCGGAAGATCGAGGAGGGGGTGTAACCACGGCGGCGCAGTGCGCAGATGGTGGGCAGACGGGGGTCGTCCCAACCGTCCACGGTGTTCGTTTCCACAAGGGAGCGCAGATAGCGCTTCGACATCACGGTGTTGGTGATGTTCAGTCTTGCAAACTCGCGCTGCTTGGGGGGATTCTCAAATACGCCCACGTTTTCCAGCACCCACTCGTAAAGGGGTCTGTGGTTTTCAAATTCAAGCGAGCAAAGGGAGTGCGTGATGCCCTCCAGTGCGTCCTGCAACGGGTGTGCGTAGTCGTAGAGGGGGTAGATGCACCACTTGTCACCCTGGCGGTGGTGCGCGGTGTGCGCGATGCGGTAGATGGCAGGGTCGCGCATGTTCATATTGGGGGATGCCATGTCGATCTTGGCACGCAAGGTCTTGGCGCCGTCGGGGAACTCGCCTGCGCGCATGCGTGCGAACAGATCGAGATTTTCCTCCACCGTGCGGTCACGGTAAGGGCTGTTCGTGCCCTTCTCGGTGAGCGTGCCGCGCGTTGCGCGCATTTCCTCCGCGGAGAGGTCGCATACGTATGCCTTGCCGTCCTTGATGAGCTTTACGGCATATTCATAGCACTTTTCAAAGTAGTCCGAGCCGTAGAACACGCCGCCCGTGGGCTCAGCACCCAGCCAGAGCAGATCCTCATAGATGGAGTCTACGTATTCGGTGTCTTCCTTTGCGGGGTTGGTGTCGTCATAGCGCAGGTTGAACTTGCCGCCGTACTTTTTCGCCGTTTCCACGTTGATCATGATTGCCTTGGCGGAGCCGATGTGCAAATAACCGTTGGGCTCAGGCGGGAAACGGGTGTGAATTTTGAGGTTCGGATTCTCGGCAAGATCGGCATCAATGATGTCGTGTATAAAGTTGCTTGCAATCATTTCTTCCATGTTCGTATCCTCTTATTTCAGGGTTTCAAGCATTGCGCCTACGCGTGCGCGCACACGCGCTTCACCCAGCGTCTGCATAACGGCGTGCATGTCGGGGGAGTTGTTGCGGCCCGTTACGGCAACGCGCAGGAACATACTGACGTCTGCAACACTGCCCTTGTAGCCGGTGGGATTCTCGCGGTATGCCTTCATGTCCGTGGCATAGCCAAGCTCAGTTGCTACGGCCTTGATCTTATCAAACCACACAGTGCTGTCGTCCGCCGCGTCGTAGGTGGAAAGGAAGCCGCACAGTGCAGCTGTAATGTCTGTGTTGGAAAACTGTTCGGGATATGCGTCGGTGATGTTGAACCAATCGTCATAGAAAAAGTCAAGATAGGGCTTGACGTCTGCCCAAACAGCGAAATCCTTGCGCGGCTTCTTGCCGCCTCTGCCGATGGCAAGAATACGCTTGGCGTAGTCGGGGTCTGCCACAAAGTGGTCGTACAGATCACGGTCAAACTCGGCGGCAAAGTCCAGCACGCCCTCATATACCTCGTCTGCACTCATGCGAGAGATCACGTTCTTCGATACGTCGCGTAGTTTGGCGGCGTCGAAGAGGGAGCCCGCCGGATTCATCTTCTTGTAGGAGAACTTGAACGTGTCAACGTCTGCATCAGGATTGGCGCGGCGCCAATCCTCAAAGTTGGAGTTGAGAACGGTCATGATATACTCGTAAACGGACTTCACAGGGAAGCCAGCGGCACGGTAGTAGGTGAGGGCAAGCTCGGGATCCTTGCGCTTGGAAAGCTTGCGCTTGCTTTCGCCGTCCAGCTTCATGAGCGGGCCGATGTGCAGATACTTGGGTGCTTTGAAGCCGAGCGAGCGGAAGAGCTGCAAGTGGAAGGGCAGCGTGGGCAGCCACTCGTCACCGCGTACCACGTGCGTGGTGCGCATGAGGTGATCGTCCACCGCGTGCGCGAAGTGATAGGTGGGAATACCGTCGGACTTGAGCAGTACGTGGTCAATGTCGTTCTCGGTTACTTCCAGATTGCCCTTGATGAGGTCGGTGAACTTGATTTTGTTCTCAATCGAGCCCGTGGAGCGGTAGCGCAGTACGTAGGACATGCCTGCATCCAGTGCCGCCTTGATCTCCTCAATGGAGCGGTCGCGCCATACAGCCCACTTGCCAAAGTAGCCGAAGTTTGCCTTCTCCGCCTCTTGACGGGCGTGGATGTCGGCAAGTTCCTCTTCCGTGCAGAAGCAAGGATACGCTTCGCCTTGCAGTACAAGTTGCTTGGCGTACACGTGGTAGATCTCCACGCGCTGACGCTGACGATAGGGGCCGTAGTTGCCTGCGTCACCGTCAATGGTGGCACCTTCGTCAAACAGGATGTTGTAGTGCTTCAGCGAGCTGATCAGCGTTTCCACCGCACCGGGCACCTCGCGCTTGGCGTCGGTGTCCTCTACGCGCAGGAAAAGCGTGCCGCCCGACTGGTGGCAAAGGCGCTCGGACGTGAGACCTTGCACCAGGTTGCCCAGGTGCACAAAGCCCGTGGGGCTGGGCGCCATGCGCGAAACGATTGCGCCCTCAGGCAGATTGCGCGCGGGGAACAAAAGTTCCATATCCTCGGGCGTTTTCGTCACGTTCGGGAAAAGAAGTTCGGCTAATACTTTCGTGTCCATAGTATACCTCGTAGGTCGTTATTTTACATATAAAAGGAAAGGCGGTTAAGCGCTGCCCCAAGCGTTGCATCCTCGCCGTGCCCGGGATAGATGCGAAGGGAGTGCGGCAGGTCGGCAAGCTTGCGCAAGGAGCGGAGTAGCTTGTCCGTATCACCGCCATAGAGATCGGTGCGGCCGATGCCCGCCGCAAAGAGAGTGTCACCTGTGAAAAGTGCGTCACCGACGCGGTAGGTTACACAACCGTGTGTGTGCCCCGGGACGTGCACAACGGTAAGCGAGAGTGCGCCGAAGGTGAGGATCTCGCCGTGTTTTAGCGTGTGGCTTGGTGCGCCGTAGGCACGATCTGCGCCAAAGAAGACGGCGTATGCGTTCTTTTTGCCGTCTACGGGGCAATCGGCATCTGCTGCGTGGAGATATAGCGGTATGTCAAAGTGCGCGCGCACGGCGTCGGCGGTCAGCATATGATCAAAGTGTCCGTGTGTGAGCAGTATCGCGTGCAACGTTTTTGTGCCAAGCGCGGCGCGCAGGTCTGTGAGAGGGGCGGCGCAGTCGATCAGTACGGCATCCTCGCCCTCGCTCACAAGGTAGCAGTTGGCGGCAAAGCCGCCGGGGGTCAGTGCTTTTATTTCCATCAAAAACTCGCCCCCTGTAATAATCATATAGAGATAGTATATCATATTTTTGTCGTTTTGTCTACTGGTTTGCATAAAAAATGCACCCGCCGAGTGCGGCGGGTGCAAGCTTTTTTATTTCTCGTCCTTGGAAACGAAGCCCTCGTTCAGGGCGATTTTCCAATAGCCGGAAAGCGTTGTCTTGGTGAAGTCAGCAACGGAGAAGAAGCCGCTGTCGATCTTGCCAAGTTTCTTGGCGGCAAGGGAGAAAGTCTTGTTGTAGACCACGGGGATCACGGGCGTGTCGGCAAGGAGCATTTCCTCGGCCTTGACCATCATCTCGGCGCGTGCCTCATAATCGTAGGTGTTGAATGCGTTTTCGATCAGCTCATTGTATACCGGATCGTTGTAGCCGGTGATGTGGGGCGTTACGTTGTACTGGTAGCCGTTCTTGGCGTCGTAGTCAACGGACATCGCGTTGCCGGAGAAGGGCATTGCAAATGCTGCGAGGTAACCGAATGCATCGGTGGAAACGGAAACAAGGTCAAGTGCGATAACCTGGAAGTCGCCGGAGTTCAGTGCCTCTGCGTAGGGATCGTGGTAAATGCCGGTCTCCTTACCGTCGGCGTCGTAAACTTCCTTCACCTCAAGAGCCTCAACCTTCACGGTAAAGCCAAGCTCTTCCCAAGCGGCTGCGGCCATTTCGGCGGCGAGTACGTGGTCGGTCTTGCGAGCGGCAACCTTGATAGAGAAGGAGTAGTCGCGTGCATTGATGCCTTCGCGCTCAAGCAGTGCCTTGGCCGCCTCTACGTCAGCGGAGGTGGAAAGGAGGGATGCTGCCTTCTCGCGGAAGGTGGTCGTCTTGTCCGCGCGGTAAAGCAGCGCCTTTGGAACAAGACCGTCAGCTGCTTCGGCGAATACCAGTGCTTCGGCGATTGCCTCGCGGTCGATGGCAAGGGAGAGCGCCTCGCGCACGGCGCTGTTGGAGAAGAGCTGCGTGCCGTCAACGCTGGCAAGGCGGTTCATGTAAAGTACGTGCGTGGAAGTGGAGTCAACAAGGTCGCCTTTTTTGAAGAGCTTTGCGTACTCCTCAGTGAGCACGGTGCGTGCGGCAACGGGGATGTTACCCAGGTAATAAAGCGCGCCTTGCTCTTTCTTGCCGAAGTTTGCAAGCTGCTCCTCAACAGGGGTGGTGTAGTCGCAAACCAAACGGAAGGGGGTGACGTACTTGTCGATGCGGTCGGATTTCTCTACGCTTCTCTCGCGGTAGTAATAGCTGTTTCTTTCCAGCACGAAGCCGTCCTTTTCCTCGTAGTTCATCGAGCGAACCATGAAGGGACCGCTACAATACAGATTCGTGGTGCTCTTTGCCCAGTCGGAGTTGAATTCTACAATGTCGTCACGCATGGGGTAAAGGGCAGGCGAGCAGAGTGCAACAAGGAAGTTGTCCACGTCGATATTGTGCTCAAATTCGATTTCCAACGTGGTGGGATCCGAAGCGGAAACCTTCAGGTCGTCTACGGAGTAGCCGACCTCGCCGTCTGCAATCTTGCGAGCATTCTTGATGTCGTAAAGCAGGGCGGTGGCGGGGTGAGAAACGTCGGCGGAAAACAGTCTGCGGAAAGCGAACTGTGCGTGTGTCGAGGTCAGGGGCGTACCGTCAGACCAGTGGGTTTCCTTCAGCTCAAGGGTGAGCGTGTAGGTGCCTTCTTTGTCGTCGGCAACGTATTTGTACTTGTTGACCAAAGCCTTCTGGGGTTTGCCGTTCTCGTCTGCCTCGAACAGGCCCTCAAACAGCAGGTCAACGATCTGCAATGCCTCGGCGTTGTTGTATGCCGCAAGCGGATCGAAGTCATAGATCTTCTCTGCGAGGTACATGCGGATGTACGCACCCTTGTCCTGCTCGCCGTGAGAGCAGGCAGTGAATACGCCCAGCAGCATGATAAGACAAAGCGCAAGAGCAACGATTCTTTTCTTCATGTTGGCTTCCTCCTTGGTGTGATCACGCGGACACGTCCGCAAGATACCATAATAACATAATACATTATAGCATGCTTTCCTCGCAAACGCAAGCGATAGAGGGCGCGTGCGAAAAGGTTTGGACACTTGCACAATAATTTGACCAAAAATTAGAAAAAATGCACATACAAAAACGCATTCGTGGCACAATAAAGGCAGAAAAAAGGAAGGGGGCGTCGGTATGGAGAGGGCACGAAGCGATCTTGCGGCGGAATGTGCGGCAAGCATATCCTGTGAGGGGGTACGGCGTTGCGAGGTCGCGTGTGAGGGGTGCCGTGTGTTGCGCGTCCGCGTGTGCAGCGAGGAGGCGGCTCGAAAGGTGCGAAAGCCACAGGGGCACTACGTTACAGTGGAGTGTGACGAACTTTGGATGCTCGACGAACAGGAAGCGGCAAATGTGCGCCGCGCGCTGGCGGTAGAGTTGCGCGATATGCTCACGCGAGCTTGCGACGGCGTTTTGCCCCGTAGCGTGCTCGTCGCAGGACTTGGAAACATGCGTATTACACCCGATGCCATAGGCCCCACCACGGTGTCGCATTTGCTGGTTACAAGAGGGATAACACGAGGGGTGTTGCAGAGAGGTGCGTGTGAGATTTCTGCGCTTTCTGTTGGAGTTAGTGCCCAAACGGGGCTTGAAACGCTTGAACATTTGCGCGGCGTTGTTGGCGAGATACGCCCTGACATAGTGTTGGCGGTGGATGCGCTCGCCGCGCGCGATCTCACGCGCCTCGGGCGCACGGTGCAACTTTCCGATACGGGGATTTGTCCGGGATCGGGTGTAGATGCCGCTCGGGCCGCGTTGAACAAGGAAACGCTTGGTGTTCCCGTGATTGCGCTCGGCGTGCCTACGGTAGTGGATAGTACTACGCTCGCGCTCGACGTTTTAGAGCGTGCGGGCTATGTTGCCTCGGGGAGTGAAATGGAGGAAGCTTTGCGTGGTGCACGGCACTTCTTTGTGTCGCCGCGCGAGATCGACCTACTGGTGCGCGCCTCGGGCCTTTTGCTTGCCGCCTCTATTGAGCGAGCATTGCTTTGAGATAAGCTTTGGAATGAAAAAGAACGGTTTTTGCGCTCCGTTTGGGGGCTAAACCGTTCTTTTGCTTTTTGTGTGGGACTTATTCTTTGGTGAGCACTTTTACGAATGCCTCGATGCGTTCCAGTGCCTTGGCAATGTGCTGGGTGGAGTATGCGTAGGAGATACGTGCAAAACCCTCGCCGCTTTCACCGAATGCGGTGCCGGGGACGATTGCGCACTTGTGTTCGTAGAGCAGGCGGTTGCAGAACTCGTCGCTTGTCAGACCAAACTTGCCGATGTTGGGGAAGATGTAGAAGGCGCCTTCGGGCTCAAAACATTCAATGCCGATGTTGCGAAGACCGTCCAGAATGTACTTGCGGCGGCGGTCATATTCCTCGGCCATCATCTGAATGTCGCCGTCACCGTTGCGCAGTGCCTCAACGGCGGCATACTGGCTGGTGGTGGGGGCACACATAATGGCGTAAAGTCGGAGGCCAAGCGGTCTTAGGAAGACAATAGTAGGCCTCAACTCCTTGGC
>JAZNAM010000065.1:0-3760 GCA_045586515.1 Eubacteriales bacterium | reverse complement strand
TATTGTAAACACAAACGCTGCCTTTTTGGCGCGTCGTTTGGCAACACTCGGCATCGGTGTTTACCGTCAAAGCGTGGTAGGTGACAACGCCAATCGTTTGGCAGAAGACTTGGAGGCCGCGCTCGCGCGCGCAGATCTGGTCATTACCAGCGGCGGACTTGGCCCGACCGCAGACGACCTCACAAAAGAAACCGCTGCGCGCGTATTCGGCAGAGAGATGTTCTGTCATGCACCCTCTCTTGCGCGCATCGAGTCCTATTTCAAAGCAACAGGGCGCGTCATGACCGAGAACAATAAAAAACAAGCCATGATGCCCGAGGGTGCCATGGTGTTCGAAAATGATTACGGCACCGCGCCGGCGCTTGCATTAGAACGCGAAGATGGCAAGGTGCTCGTCATGCTCCCGGGACCGCCGCGCGAGCTGGAACCCATCTTTGTGGAACGCGTCGAACCTTACCTCCTCCCTCGTTGTGAAGCGGTAATGCTAAGCCGCAACATGCACATCGCAGGAATCGGCGAGTCCATGGTAGAAACCCTACTGCCACGCGAATTGCTTGACTCCTCCAACCCCACGGTAGCCCCCTACTGCGTGGCGGGCGAGGTGCGCTTGCGCGTCACAGCGCGGGCCGAACGCGAATCCGACGCAACCGCGCTGTGCGACACGGCAGTGGAAGCAATAAAAAACACACCCGTTGGGGCATATATTTATGCAATCGACACGCCGTCGCCCGAGGCCTCGCTCCTCGAAATTCTGCGCGCGCGAGGCGAAACGATCTCGGTAGCGGAATCCTGCACCGGTGGCTTGATCGCCAAACGCATCACAGATCTCGCGGGAAGTTCCGCTGTGTTGGTAGGCGGCGCCGTCACTTATCAAACGCAAACCAAAACCAGTCTGCTCGGCGTAGATGCCGCGCTTATCGAAGAAAACGGCGTGGTAAGCGCGCCCGTTGCAATGGCAATGGCAGAGGGTGCGAGAAACGTGTTCGGCACGGATGTAGCAATCGCTACCACCGGGTACGCAGGACCTGGTGGCGGCACAAGCGAAGAACCTGTCGGCACCATATATATTGCCGTATGCTATCAAGGCGAAACAACGGTAAGACGCTTGTCGGTTTCCCCCATGCGCGACCGTTCGTATATCCGCACGGTGGCCGCAACCAACGCCATTCTTGATGCTCTTTGCAGAGTAAAAGGCAAAAACAACTAAAATACCCGCGCAATCGCGCATATATATGTATATATATAGTGAATTTTAACAAAAAAGCATTTCCTGTATTGACACACTCCCCCTAATGCGTTAAAATATTAACAGGTTGTGCTGTGGCTATGCCACAAACAACAAACGAAAGAAGGACACGCAAATGACACAGCTTCGAAAAATTGGTATTTTGACGTCGGGTGGCGATGCCCCCGGCATGAACGCAGCCGTTCGCGCTATCGCGCGCAAGGCACTTGATAAGGGCATTGAGGTGATGGGCATCATCGGCGGCTATAAAGGTCTTATCCGCGACAACATCATTTCCCTCACCCCCCGCTCCGTTTCCAACATCATCTCCCGCGGTGGCACCATGCTTTACTCCGACCGTTGCGCAGAGTTCAAGACAGAAGAAGGCATGCAGAAAGCAATCGACACCTGCCGCCGCCACGAGATTGACGCGATCATCGCGCTGGGCGGTGACGGCACCTTCCGCGGCGCAACGGATCTGACCAACCGCGGTATTCCCACCATCGGCGTTCCCTGCACCATTGACAATGACATCACCGCTACCGACTACACCATCGGTTTCGACTCCGCCATGAACACCACGTTGGGCATGATCGACTGCTTGCGTGACACGTGCGAATCGCACAGACGTTGCAACGTGGTCGAGGTCATGGGTCGCGATTGCGGTCAGCTCGCACTTTATACCGCCCTTTCCTCGGGCGCTGTTGCTGCTGTTATCCCCGAAATCCCCTTCGATGAAGCAGAGATACTCAACCGTATCAAGAAGTTGAGCGAGGCAGGCAAGCGTAGTTTCCTTGTGATCGCCAGCGAGGGCGTTAAAACCGCCGACGGTGTAAAATACGGCGAAGTTCTTACCCAAAAAATCGAAGCAGCCACGGGCGTTGAAACGCGCTTTGCACGTCTTGCACACATCGTGCGTGGCGGCGCTCCCACCTTGCGCGACCGCTTCACCGCATCCCGCATGGGCGTACGTGCCGTGGAAATGCTCCTTGAAGGCAAAAGCAATATCGTTATCTGCGAGATTGACGGCCAGATCGTTGATCTTGACATCAACTACGCGCTGATTGCAGACCGTTACTACAAGAACAAGCTGAAAGAAGGCGATCTTGACGCCTTCACACCTGAGCAAGTAAAAGATATGGAAGCCCTTGCAAGCAAGCGCAGAGAAGAACTTGCTGATATTTACCGCATGTTGAAATCCACTAGCAAATAATAATAAAGGAAGAGTGAACACTATGAGAAAAGTAACAGTTATCGGCGCCGGCAACGTCGGCTCCACCATCGCCTACACCCTGGCAGTTGAAAGCGTCGCAAACGAGGTCGTTATGATTGATATTCGTGCCGACAAAGCAGAGGGCGAGGCAATGGACATCAGTCAGGCATCCCCTTTCTTTACGGGCACTCGCGTTGTGGCGGGCTCTTACGCGGACGCCGTTGACTCCGACATTGTTATCATCACCTCGGGCATGGGCCGCAAGCCCGGTCAGACGCGTCTTGACCTCGCACAAACGAATGTCAACATTCTGTGCCAGATCGCACCCCAGATCACGAAGTACGCCCCCAACGCGATCTATGTAATTGTCAGCAACCCCGTCGATGTGATGACCTATGTGTTCCATAAGGTTACTAATATCCCCCACAATCGAATCATTGGTTCGGGCACGCTGCTTGACACCTCTCGTCTGCGCTCCTACCTTGCGGACCATTTTGATATCAGCAAGCAGAACGTTCACGCGCATGTTCTTGGCGAGCACGGCGATTCCTCCTTCATTCCGTGGTCTCAGGCAACCGTTTCCGTCGTTGGTATGGACAAGTACGCCGAGTGCGTAAAAGACGAGGAGAGCAACATCGCTCCCCTTGACCGCGACGAAGCAGAACATTATGTGCGCTCGTCCGGTGCCGAGATCATCGCACGCAAGGGCGCAACTTTCTACGCCGTTGCAGTGACTAGCGTTTACATCTGCAAGTGCATCTTCAGCGAAGCTGACACTGCCATGACCGTTTCCACGATGATGAACGGCGAGTACGGTCTTAACGACGTGTGCTTGTCTCTACTCACTGTTGTAGGCAAGCGCGGCGTAAAGGCGCGCATCACCGCTGACCTCACCGAGGAAGAGCTTCAAAAGCTCCATAACAGCGCAAAGTGTCTGCGTAACGTTATCGACCAGATCAACATCCCCGGTCTGGAGAAGTAATACATAAAAAGCCCCCTAAAACGGGGGCTTTTTTATATCCGACAGGCGTCAAGCGCTGTCGGTTTGTCGCTGTTTTTAAGGCGCAATCGACTGATTTTTTCGCTTTCGACAAGTGACATAATTTTTTTCAACTTTTTTTAAAAAAGGGGTTGATTTTTGTTTTCACTTATGCTATAATAACCAAGTAATCAAAAAGGCCCGTTAGTCAAGCGGCTAAGACGTCGCCCTCTCACGGCGAAGGCATGGGTTCGATTCCCGTACGGGTCACCAAAAGAAAAAGGCATCTGCCAACGGCAGATGCCTTTTTCTTTTGGCGATGCGCTTCGCGCACGAACCCAGC
>JAZNAM010000064.1:0-28044 GCA_045586515.1 Eubacteriales bacterium | reverse complement strand
TTGTCTTCCCTAAGACCGCTTGGCCTCCGACTTCTTACACCGTACTCTGCGAGCGCCGTTTGCAAAACTCGCAAATAACATTATATCGTAACGGCAACTAATTGTCAAGCCCTATTTGCAAAAAAAGAGCGGGATTTTTGGGGGGGTGTTGCCCCGCAAAAAACTTTTTGCCAAAATTCCGCAAAAGGGTTGACTTTTGGGCAAGGGTGTTTTATACTGGGGGCGAATAGAGGGCTCGCGTGTGCGTGGTACGCGCGCGTATGGACCGCAATGGGACTGCCAGTGCGTAGCGGACCGGCGCGGGGGAGCGCTCTGTTTGAAGGTGTCCTCACTCGGTGGGGGCGTCCCGTTATCCGACGGTCGGGTAACGAGAAAAAAGAAAGGAGCGCCGCCACTCCGACAGAAGGTTTTACCCAATGGGCGGCAACAAGCGCTATGGAGATCAAGTTTCCCATCAACAAACGCTTGAACGATACGGCACGGGGGCATCTGCTCGCGTGCGACACAGAGAAAGATCCGATCCTTTTCACCATCGTGGGTGACGTGTCACAGGACGGCAAGTATGCCGAGGTGGCACTGGCGTTTACCGCCACGCGCTTTTTCACCGTTGATCTTGCAGACGGTGCGCGCTCTGCCGACGTGCTTTTTGCCGACGTCGAAGAGATCCGCGCCAAGCGCATGTATGGCAACGGTATGCTACGCGTCACCTATAAAGATGGGAAACGGGTCGATTTTTTTCGCTTTACTCTCACCGTTGCAGGACTTGTTGATGCAGGCATCGGTTTTGTCAATGCCATAAACGAGGGTAGCTCCAAGCCCGACGCGATGGAAGCGATCCACGGCGCTTTTGAAAAGCTCTTGTCGGTTTGCCCGAAGTGCGGACGCACGCTTGCCTCCCCCGGTGCGCCTTGCGTGGCGTGCATGAAGAAAGGCAAACTGGTGCGCTGGCTTGGTGGCTATTTAAAGCCCGAACTCGCGCCCCTTATCGTGTGTCTTTTCCTTTCCGTAATCACGACGTCCATCGCGCTGTTGCCGCCCATCTTTACGCAACGCTTGGTGGACGATATTCTCCCAGGTCGTGATCGCCGTGGGCTGATGTTTGTCGTGCTGATGCTGGTTGTGACCAATATCATCCGCTACGTGATTGCGGGCATTCGCGGTTACGTACTGCGCCGCTCGGGCGACAAGATCGTGGCGAACATTCGCCTGGAGGTCTATGAGAAGGCGCAGCACCTGCCGATGCGCTTTTACGACAAGACGTCCACGGGCTCGGTGGTGAACCGCATTTCTACGGATACCTCGACCTTGCAAGCGTTCATGCTGCGTATCTCGCAGGAGGTCGTGGTGCAGGCGTTCAAGCTGGTGGGCATTGTTGTGGTGATGCTGGCGATGGACTGGAAGCTTGCCTTGCTTGCGCTTTGCCCCGTCCCGATTGTGGTGTTCATTTCGCGCGGTTTTCGAAAGCGCGCGCGCCTGTTCTACCGCCGTATCTGGCGCCGTTCCAGTGCGGTGACCTCGGTGCTCACCGACACTATCCCCGGTATCCGCGTGATCAAGTCCTTCACCAACGAGGACAACGCCACCGAGCGCTTTGGGGATAGCGTGGAGGAATGGCGCGAGGTACATACGGGCGCAGGTAAGCTGCTCAACGCCTATCCCGCCTTTGTCAACTGCCTGATTGCCTTTGGCACGGTGCTTATTTGGGCGTTTGGCGGCAACGCGGTGATCGGTGGCGAGGGTGCCCTCTCGGTTGGTTTGCTTGTTTCCTTTATCTCGTTTGCTTCGATGTTCTACGAGCCCGTCAATTTCTTTGCCAATCTCTCGGACAGCGCGCAAAGCGCGATGGCGAGTGCAGAGCGTATCATGGATATTCTCGAAGCCGAGCCCGAGCATGACTTTGGCCGCGGCAACACGAGCGCGGATATGGCGGGACGGATCGAGTTTCGCAACGTCAATTTCTCGTTTGACCGCACCAAGCGCGTGCTGAAAAACATCAACCTCACCATTGAGCCCGGTGACGTGGTGGGCATCGTGGGCACCACAGGTTCGGGCAAATCGACACTGGTGAACCTGCTTTTGCGCTACTACGACCACTACGAGGGCGAGATCCTGGTGGACGGTGTGGATATTCGCGATATTGATATGAAATATTACCGCTCCAATATCGGCTACGTACAGCAAGAGCCGATGATGTTCCACGACACGATTTTCAACAACATTGCCTACGGTGACGAGAAGTTTAGCGTAGACGAGGTGATCGCCGCGGCGGATATTGCCAACGCGCATGAGTTTATCGTGCGTCAGCCCGACGGCTACGACAGTGTGCTTGGCGAGCGCGGTGTGGGCCTTTCGGGTGGCGAAAAGCAGCGCGTATCCATCGCGCGTGCCATGTTGCGCCGCCCCAAAATGCTGGTGTTTGACGTGGCAACCGCTTCGGTGGACAGCGAAACGGAGCATCTGATTCAAGAAGCCATTGAGCGATTGATTTCGGGGCGCACTACCATCATGATCGCGCATCGCCTCTCCACGCTCTCCAAAGCGAATAAGATCGTGGTGGTTGATAAGGGCGAGATCATCGAGTGCGGCACGCCCGAAGAGCTGCTTGCCATGAAGGGCAAATACCACCGCCTGGTGGAGATCCAATCCATGTCGGACGCACTGGCAAAAGAGCGCCGCGAAGCAAGACTGTGAGGTGAGGGATATGGATAGAATTTATATAACCCGCGAAACGGGTGTGATTACACGCACCGATCTCACGCTTGTGACCCTTGCGCTCACAGACGGAACCGTGTATGAGGGGTTAGAGCCCCGCCGCCTTTTCCCCACGACGCGCCCCACTCAGTACGTGACGCTTTTGGATGGGGATGAGCACGAAGTGGCACTGATTCGCGAGACCGCCGACCTTGATGACGCCTCGCGCGGGGCGATTGAGGCGTGTTTTGCCGAGTTTTATCGCGTACCTTATATTACGCGCGTCTTGGAGGTGCGCGCCCGGTTTGGCTCGCTCACGTTCCGCGTGGAAACCGACCACGGCGGACCGGTCACCTTCCGCATCCGCAACCGTTTCAGCGATATTAAGATGTTGCGTGGCGGCAGAGTGTTGGTGCGCGACTCCAACGACAACCGCTATGAGATCAAAAATCTGAGTGAAATGGATGCCAACAGCAGACGGTTGCTGTTCCCCTATCTATAACAAAAAACACCCCCGTTTGGGGGTGTTTTTTATATTCGCCAGCGTCAGGCGCTGTCGGGGTTGCCGTGGAAGATGGCGCGTATCAGACGCGATGCCAGGTGTAACCCCAATTGCGCTTTAAAACATTTGCGTTTGTGGCGGGGTTGCTGACGTCGGTGGCAGTGGTGTTGCCGTTTGGATCTGTTCGATACCATCCGTCGGTGATTTCAAACGTGACGCTTGTAAGGGCGCCGCAGTTCGAGAAGGCGTTGCTGCCGATGGTGGTAACGCTATTGGGGAGGGTGACGCTTGTAAGGGCGTAGCAGTTGAAGAAGGCGTAGTTGCAAATGGTGGTGATGCTGTTTGGTATCACGATTTCTTTCAGAAGTGCATTCGTATCGGTTTGGTCGGTAAATGCACCGGGCAGGATCTGCGTGACGGCTTTGCCGTTGTAGGTGGCGGGGATCTCGATGCTTTCAAGATAGAGCGCCTTGCCCGCTTTCGCGCCGTACGTGCCGTCTGTGAGGGGGTAAAAGTCAAGGCCTTGGGGGTTCTCGTTGGTGGCGGCGTCGCCTTGATCGCCCTTGTCACCCTTTTCGCCTTGGATGCCTTGCGCACCTTGGACGCCTTGTTCGCCTTGTTCGCCCTTGACCTTGCCGACGTTTTGGGTGGTGCCGTCGCTCATGGTGAGGATGAGGTTGCCGTCATCGTCCATCGAGGCGCTCAGGACGGCGACCGCTTCGCCACAGGCGCAGAGCAACAGCAAGAGCGCGAGGGTGAGGGCGATAAGCACTGTGAGGGTGCGTTTTTTCATGATCGTGTCTCCTTTTTTTGGATACTGTCACTTTTTATTATATCTGTGTGAAATGGGATTGTCAAGCAGAGGTGTGAAAGTTTTGGGCGGCGCCTTTTTGTTGTGCGAAGAAGGCGGCTGTAGGAGCCTCCCTCCGGGAGGGAGGTGGCTGCCGTAGGCAGACGGAAGGAGCGTGCGTCGGCAAGGAATAAGCGAAAAGGGGAAAGTTGCGCAGGCTCCCTCCCCCGAGCAAACTATCCTGTTGGTGTTACCGCATCACGCCGCCCTCGCCATGCTCGGTTGCGTTCTGCGACACCTGCCACTCCTTTTTTCTCCCTTCTTCCGCCACCGGCGGCGGTCGAAAACGTCCCCTCTCGGAGGGAGGCTTGGGTGTGTGCGAACAAGGAGGGTAGCCGCGGGGTGATTGCGGACGGTCCGAGATAGGAACATGTGCAAACATAGCGCGCCTGTCCACTATTTTTCGCTCGCGTCCGCGATTTTGTGTGGTTTTGCCTTGGGACTTGCCCTTTGGGCGCGCGCGTGATATAATATATTTTAATAACGATGATCGGGAGGCACTATGAAAGTCAAAAACGAACTCTTTGATATTGAAACAAAGGGCGCGCTACTTTACGGTACGCACGTGGGCGAGCATTCCTTTGAGTACGACGACATCTGGGCAGACATCCGCGAGGCGGTTGAGGAGCGTGGCATGAGCTTTATCGCCATCCGCACGCCCCGCCATTTTTTGCCTGAGGAGTGGTTCTACGAGTGGGCGGAGTATCTTGCAAAAAAGCGCATCTACTTCTTCTTTTTCTACACCGTCCAGCGCTTTTTCCATGACGCAAAGGAGGGTGAGCGCCGCTCGCAGTTGACCCCTGAAATGGTGACGCGCATCGAGCAGATCGCAGGCCGCTACTTCCTTGGCGATATGCTGGGCGAGGTGGGCTCGGTGTACGCGTGCAAGAGCCCCGGCTACTACGTAAAGGGCATCCATGCGCCCAAGCCCCCGCAAAACGTGCGCTCGATGCAAGAGGCGAAGGACAACTTCGTGAACATGATCCGCGACCTTGTTGCGGTGGATACTGAACTTGGCATTGAGAAAGTGTCCTCGGTAGAGGCAACGATGCTGCACGCCTACACCGTTGAGGCGGGCGTGAAGCTTCCCATCGCGGAGCTGATGCTCTCCAATCCCGAGGAGATCTTACCCGCTCTGCGCGGCACCGCGGCGGCGTACAAACTGCCCTTGTGGGGCACTTACATTGCCCACGAATGGTACAGCGGTCACCGTCACGACGATGCGCTCAAAGCAGGACGTCTTGATATTTGCTACAAATACGCATACATGCACGGCACGGGGCTCATGTGCCTGGAAAGTGGCGATAAGGACATTGATTCCTACGGCGATCACCGCCCCGCAACCTGTGAGCTTTCGCGCAAGACCTACAACTTCGTGCAGCGCTTCCGCGACTACGTGGTAGACGGTGACGTGCGCCCTGAGGGCGGTCCTCGCGTGCGCGTGGCGTTCATCCAGGGTAATCTTGACGGTTACGGCTCCTGGGGCTCTGCCACCGTGTGGGCACAGTTCGAGGGCGAGCAGTGGGGGCACGATGGCGCGGAGCATTCCTGGCGTCATCTGCGTGACCTCGGCCACAGCCGCGACTGGTGGGAGGCGGATCACTACGAGGTGGACGGCCACGACACGAGTTATGCCGTACCAATGGGCGCTTACGACATTCTCCCTGCGGTGGCACCCGTGGACGTGATGCAAAAGTATGACGTGTTGGTGTTCCTTGGTTGGAACACGATGACCGACGATCTGTATGCGCGCCTGACCGAATACGTGCGCGGCGGCGGCAAGCTGCTTTGTACGGCGGCGCACCTCAACATGAACCCCGTGCGCGGCGGTGAGGTGGTCTACCCCAATGGCGGTGACCTCTCTGAACTCTTTGGCGTGCGCATGACGGGCGGCGTGCATCGCTCGCCCCTGGGCATTAAGTTCTATGAAAAGAGCATGATCGAGGGCGTGCTCACCCCCTGGACGGCAACGCGCGTGTGCGACCCGCTCTACGCAGGTGGTTTTGTGAACTACGCCGAGATTGAGCGCGCGGGTTGCCGCGTGTGCGGTATGGCGAACGACAGCTTCTGGGATATGAGCCCCATTGAGGAAAATGAGGATCGTCCCGTTTCCCACGCGGGCGTGATGGATCTTTCGGGCGTTGCCGAGATGCGCGCCTCCTCCCCCAACTACCCCGCCGTGGTCGAGAACAAGTGTGGCGAGGGCTTCGCGATGCTGCTTACCACCACCGATTATCCCGGTGCTGGCGCGGTGTATCCTCAGTTCCGCGCGATGCTGCGCGCCCTACTGCGCGCCGTGTCGATCACCGATTCCGTGCGTGTGCTGGCGCCCGAAACGCTGCGCTACACCGTGTGGGGCGAGAATGAAGACGAACTTTATCTGCTCAACACGTCCCACGACGTGGCGGCGCTCGTGCACATCGAGAAGGACGGCAAGCGGTACTTTGTGAGTGTGCCGCCGCTTCGTATGAAGCATGTGAAGATTGGCGATGGTGCGCTTGAAACGCTGAGCGAGATCTAAGCGACGCGAAATTGCGTCGCGCTACGGTGTCGCTCCTCGAAAGCGCCTCGACATAGGTAACTATGCCTTCGGCTTGCTTTCTTCGGTGCGCCTTGTATCACTTAGCACTTTCGCGTCGCCGTGATGCGGCGCCGTAGTATGAAACAGGAAAAGACCGACGATGCTTGGCATCGTCGGTCTATCTTTTGGTAGAGTCGATTCTTTTAAATTCTAAAAACGCAAATCGTTATGTCTCGAACGCGCGACGCGCGTGACACAAAATGTGCATACCCAAATATTCCAAAAATCTCGCGGAATTTTCCAAAAACAAGAAATCAAAGCTTGCTCATGAAGGAAACCGCTCTACCGATGCAGCGCACACCTGCAAGCTGTTCGCCCATAAAGAGTAGGGGAGGGAACGCGGGATTCTCGGCAACGAGCATCAGTTTTTGCTCCTCACGGTAGAAGTACCAACGTTTGAGTGTTGCCTCGCCGTCGATGATCACGGCGGCAATTTCGCCGTTTTCTACGGTGGGTTGCTCGCGGATAAACACCACGTCACCGTCGTGAATACGCGCACCGATCATGCTGTTGCCGCGCGCCGTGAGGCAGAAGTTTGCGTCAATGTCGGAGGAGGCGTCGATATAGGATTCGTGATCCTCGTCGGCAAAGATGGGCTCACCGCACGCGATCTCACCCAACATCGGGAAGCGGCGCATGGTGATGGGGCGCGTGCCTGCGGGGAGCGAGCGGTCTGCGTTTTTCACATCCGACTTGCCGAGCAGAAAATCCACGTCCACGGCGAAGAAGTCTGCAATGGCGGTGAGGGTTTGGAAGTTCGGCTCGCGGCTGGCAGATTCGTACATATTGATCGTGCTCTTGGCAAGCCCCAGTTTTTCACCGAGCGCGCCTTGGGAGAGGGCGTGCTCGCGGCGCAACTCGCGCAAGCGGTTAGAAAAGGTTGACATGTTGATTCTCCTTTTTGAATGCCCGGCAGCGTCAAGCGCTGCCGAGGAATATGTAGATGGTTTGAAAGGGCTTTCCCTCACGGAAAGATTGTACCTACATTATACACGAAACGTGGGCGAATTGGCAATAGGCAAGTTTCACAATGTGAATCGCCACAATTTGTGAACTTTGACACTTGACAAGGGTTCGCGAACGGTGTATAATAAGTGTACACAAATCGTGAATATGTCCCTGGTGGTATAAGGAGACGCACACGGCGAACTGCGCCGTTTGTTTTTTGCCGCGGCAGTTCACGTAATGCGTACAATAAAAAAGAACGCGCACACAATGTGTGGGGAAGGAGAGAGATGCAGGAGTTACAGTGGATCAAACTTTCCGTGAGGTTATTTGACAACCGCAAGATCAAGCGGATCCTCTCGCAACCGCGCGGGGAGGAGATGCTCGTGTTTTGGTTGCGTTTGCTATGTCTTAGCGGTCAGCTCAACCGCGACGGCGCGTTGCTGTTCACCGAGCGCGAGCCCTATGACGTGGCGAGTCTGGCGGTGGAGTGCGATTTGCCGCGCACGCTGGTTGCCGAGTGGTTGGAGGTCTTTATCGCGTTTGGGATGATGACCAAGGAAAATGGCATATACCGCATAACGGGGTGGGAAAAGTACCAAAACGTGGAAGGTATGGAGCGCGTGAGAGAGCAAACGAAAGCGCGCGTGAAGGCGTACCGAGAACGGCAAAGGGAAGCGTGTAACGTTACGGTAACGTTACGTAACGCGAGAGAAGAAGAAGAAGAAAAAGAAGAAGAACAAGAAAAGAATTCTCATTCACTCTCTCTCGCGTGTGATCCCGAACAGCGTTTTTTGTTGGCAAGGGAAGCGCTGGGTGGCAAACTGGGGCGCGGCAAGGTGTTGCTGAGCGAAGCGCAGATGACGGACCTTTTGGAACGGCTATCTCTCGAGGAGTTCGACCACTACGTTAGCGTGGTGGCAGATTGTGAGGAGCAGGGGAAACCCTTTCGGCGCAAAACGCACTATCAGGCGATACTGGAAATGGCGGCGAAAGACCGCAGTATTTTGCATGACGATCATTGAAAATCATTGCCGCGGTTGTGCGGCGCCGGGATACCCTTGCGTGGCGCCGTATTGCGAGTTTTTTCGCACCGTTGTGCAGTATTGTGATGTGTGCGGCGCGGAGTGCGAGGGTGATATTTGCACGGAATGTGAGGATCACCGCACGTGAAAAGCGGCTTGGCGTGTGCGGACAAGGTGGGCAGCTGCGGTATGAATAGTCGAAAAACAGAAGGAAACAAAAATGAACGTATTGGGGGGGATAGTCCCAACAGCGCTTGATGCTACGGGGTGTCCCGGCAGCGCTCGACGCTGACGGGTATTAAATATGGGGAGAAAGAGGAAAGAAACGCTGAGGCGTGAGCGCGCGGCGGCGGAGCGTGCGCGGCGTGCGGCGCGGTTTGCTTCGATGACGGACGCGCTATGCGACAAGGTGGAGATGGCGCTTGGCGGTGACGAGCAGATCGAACCGCGCGATTTAAAGCAGCTGTCAAGCATTTTAAAGGAACTGATGGTGATGCAGGACATCACCCCCACCGAGGAGCGCGAGGAGCGCATGCTGCGTGTGAAAAAGCTGGCGCGTGAGGTGGAAGAAAGTGAAACAAACGAGGTCACGGTGACCTTTGTTTGCGCCGAGGACGAGTGGAAAAGCTGAGTGGAGGATACATGGTAGAGATTAAAATTCCGATGCCGAGTGAGCGGCAACAGCTGTTTCTCACGGCAAGGGAGCGTTACGTGGCGTTTGGCGGTGCGCGTGGGGGCGGCAAGTCCTTTGCGGTGCGCGTCAAGGCCATTCTGCTTGCCCTTGCCCATCCCGGCATCAAGTGCATGATCGTGCGCCGCACGTATCCCGAATTACAGGAAAATCACGTGCTCCCGATGTGCGAGCTGTTGCGTTGCGGCGAGGGGGGCGTTGCGCACTACAACGATGCGAAAAAGCATATTCGCTTCAAAAACGGGTCGCGCATCCTATTTCGATACTGCGACACGGATGCGGACGCGGAGCGCTTTCAGGGCACCGAAGTGGACGTGTTGTTCGTGGACGAGGCAACACAGCAGACCGAGGAGCGCATGAAGAAGCTGACCGCTTGCGTGCGTGGCGTGAACGGCTACCCCAAGCGCGTGTATTACACCTGCAATCCGGGCGGCGTGGGGCACGCGTGGATGAAGCGGCTGTTCATCGACCGCCGCTTTCACGAGGGGGAGAACCCCGCGGACTATCGTTTTATCCGCTCCCTGGTGACGGATAACGAGGCGCTCATGCGCGCCGACCCCGAGTACGTACGGCGTTTACAAGCGCTCCCGCCCAAGCTGTGTCGCGCGTGGCTGCATGGTGATTGGGATATTTTCGAGGGACAGTTTTTCGAGGAGTTTTGCGACGATCCTGCGCACTACGCAGATCGTTGCCGCACACACGTGATCGCGCCCTTTGAGATTCCCCCGCATTGGCGCATCTACCGCTCGTTTGACTGGGGCTACAACAAACCCTTTTCCTGTGGATGGTGGGCGGTGGATGAGGACGGCGTGGCGTACCGCATCCTGGAGTATTACGGGTGGAACGGCACGCCCAACGAGGGCGTAAAACGCCCCCCGTCCGAGGTCTTTTCCGAGATTGCACGCATTGAGCGCGAGCATCCCTTTCTGCGTGGAAAGTGTGTGCAAGGCGTTGCGGACCCCGCGATCTGGAACGCGGAGCACGGCAAATCCATTGCCGAGGTGGGCGAAGATCACGGCGTTTATTTTGAGCGCGGTGATAACGCGCGCATCCCCGGTTGGATGCAGCTGCATTACCGCATGGCGTTTGACGAGGAGGGGTATCCGCTGCTCTACGTATTTGAAAATTGCCGCGCGTTTATCCGCACCTTGCCGCTGTTGCAGTATGACAAGGCGCGCCCTGAGGATTTGGACACCGAGGGGGAGGATCACGTGGCAGACGAGGCACGCTATTTCTGCATGGCGCGCCCTGTCCCCCCACGCGGGGGCAGAAAGTCCGCCAAAATAGACCCCGTTTGCGATATTTTGAATATTGGAGAGTTGGCACCGCGTAAGGTGCTTGCGCGTATGGAGCGCTTATGACAGCGCCCCTCTACAAGGAAGATACAAGCACAATCATCACACCCCGGCAGCGCTTGACGCTGCCGGGGATAAAAAGAGGAGGAAACATGGAAGAACAAGTGAAACTCGCCATTGGCGAGGAGGAGATCCGCACGGCGGCGTTGCTGTTGCAGCGCTACAAGGAGGGCAAGGCGAACCTGGAGCGCAAGATCGTGGAAAACGAGCAATGGTACAAGCTTCGCCATTGGGAGTGCATGCGCGCTTCGCGCGCTGACGAGGTGCGTCCCGTGTCGGGGTGGCTTTTTAACTCGATTGCCACCAAGCATGCGGACGCGATGGACAATCTGCCCTCACCCACGGTACTGCCGCGCGAGGAGAGCGACAAGGGTGAGGCAGAACTGCTTTCGCATCTCTTGCCCGCGATTTTGGAGCAGAGCGATTTCGAGCAGGTGTACAGCGATGTGTGGGACTACAAGCTCAAAACGGGCACGGGTGTGTACGGTGTATTTTGGGATCCCCGTGCGGGGCGCGGCATCGGCGACGTGCGTGTGCGCAAGGTGGACGTGCTCAATTTGTTCTGGGAGCCGGGTGTGCGCTCCATTGAGGATTCGCGCAACCTGTTCCACGTGTCGCTTGCGGACAATGAGGAGCTGGAGGCGGCGTATCCGCAGCTTGGCGGTAGCCTAGGCGCGCAGACGGTGAACGTGGCGCAGTACATTTACGATGACAAGGTGGACACCACGGGCAAAAGCGTGGTGGTGGACTGGTACTACAAGCGCGCGGTGGGCGCCACGAGCGTGCTGCATTACTGCAAATTTGTGGGGGACACGCTGCTCTTTGCAAGCGAAAACGACCCCGAACGGTACGAGAACGGCTGGTATGCGCATGGGGAGTATCCCTTTATCTTCGATACGCTTTACCGCGCCGAGGGCACGCCTTGCGGCTTTGGCTTTATCGACGTGGCAAAGGATGCGCAGGCGTTCATTGATCGCGGCAACCAGGCACTGCTCAAAAACATGCTCTCGGGCGCGGCACCCCGCTACTTTGTGCGTGAGGCGGGCGGTGTCAACGAGGAGGAGTTTGCGGATTTCACCCGCGAGCTGGTACACGTGACGGGCGGCGTGGGCGAGGAGAGTATCCGCCCTGTCGAAACCAAGCCCTTGCCCGGCATCTACCTCTCGCTGTTGCGTGAGAAGATTGACGAGCTCAAAGAGGTCACGGGCAACCGCGACGTATCCTCGGGCGGTACGGTGTCTGGCGTCACGGCAGCATCTGCCATTGCCGCGATTCAAGAGGCAAGCAGTAAGCTCTCGCGCGACAACAATCGCGCATCCTATCGCGCGTTCCGCCGCATTTGCTTGCAGATCATCGAATTGGTGCGCCAGTTCTACGATCTGCCCAGATGCTTCCGCATCGTGGGGGCAGACGGTGCCGAGCGATTCCTTTCCTATTCCAACGAGGGACTGCGCGGTGAGCTGCGCCCCGACGTGTTTGGCGTGGAGATGGGGGTGCGTGTGCCGCTGTTTGACGTGAAGGTGGGCGCGGAGAAATCCTCCCCGTACAGCCGCCTTTCGCAAAACGAGCTTGCGCTCCAGTTTTTTGGCGCGGGATTTTTTGACCCCGCACGCGCCGAGGAGGCGCTCGCGTGCCTGGATATGATGGAGTTCGAGCAAAAGCACAGCGTGATACGCCGCATCCAAGCGGGGCGCGGTCTGTATACGGGCACGCCCACAGCGCGCCGCACGACGCAGATCAAATTCCCCACGAGCAAGAGCGAAGCCAAACATATGCGCGAGGCAAGAGAGCGCGTGGCGGTGTCGACTGAACCGAGATAAGGGGGATATATGGTAAAGATCTTCATGTCCCTTTCGAGGGAGCGGCTGTCGCTTGCCATGCAGGGGCACGCGGGGTGTGGGGAAAACGGCACGGATCTGGTCTGTGCCGCTTGCTCGATCCTTGCGCACACGCTTTGCAAGATGGTGGAGGACGGGGCGAGAAAAGAGATGTTTTACGCGCCACCCACCACGCACATTGCCAGTGGCGAGGCGCTGATCGTCTGCACGCCGCGTGCGGATTTTTATGAGGAGATGCTGCACGCGTACTATATGGCGCAGATCGGGTTCGATCTGCTGCAACGGGAGTATCCAAACCATATCCATTTTGGATTTGTGGAAGTTTAAGGGGAAGTTGGTATTCCATGAGAAAGGACGAAATATGAGAGAGGAAAATATCTGCTGCGAGATGCTTCGCACGTTTGCCGATGGCGCGTGCGAGGGCTCTGACACGGCAGTAGCTATAAATAAAGAGGGCGTTAAAGATATGGGGGTGGCCGCCGCACCTTCGACAGAAAAAACGGCAGCAGACGTGCTGCCGACGAACAAAACGGCAGCAGAAGTGCTGCCGACGAATAAAAAGGGCGTTAAAGAGAAGGATTCGATCATTCAAACGAGCACGCAGGCCGCCGCTGCAAAGAGAGAAAAAGCATTCGAAGCGCTCATTCGTGGGGAGTACAAAGATCTCTACGATGCGCGCGTGAGTGAAACGGTGCGTCGCCGTCTTGGCGCCGCACGGGAGAGCGAGGCGAAGCTCGCCGCCCTCGCCCCCACCGCCGCGCTGCTATCTGATCTACTTGGGACAGACCCAAACGACGCCGACGCAATCGGCAACCGCATCAAGGGGTTACTGGACGGAGAACGAGAAGCCGCGCAAAAAAAGGAATGGGACGAAAAACAAAGCGAAGAACGCTACCAAACCTGGGAGCGCGAGGCGAGGGAACTTGCCACGCGTTACGAGGGCTTTGACATTGAGCGCGAGCTTGGAAACGGGCAGTTTCGCGCCATGCTCCAAGCAGGAGTTGGCATGCAGAACGCCTTTTTTGCCGTCCATGCAGAAGAGCTGTTACCCGCCACACTCACGCACGCCGTTCGGGCGGTGCGTGAGCAGGTGACGCGCGCCGTGCAAAACGGTAGCGTCCGTGTGAGCGAGGAGGGGCTCACCCCCCGCGCCAGCGCCAGCGCCAAAAGCGACGTGTCACGTCTTTCCCGCGCCGAGCGCGAGGCGATCATCCGCCGCGTGGCAAAGGGGGAAAGGATTACATTTTGAAAGGAAGAAAACACATGAGAAAGCTGGATCTTCAGCTGTTTGCTGACGTAAACGTGACCACCGAGGGCGGCCTTTCCGCCGAGAACAAGACCTTCTATGACATGACCCTGATCGACGAGGCAGGCCCCAATCTCGTCCACGATCAGTTCGCGCAGAAGCGCCCTATCCCCGCAAACGGTGGTAAAAAGATCGAGTTCCGCAAGTTTGCGGCGCTCCCCAAGGCAACTGCGCCCCTCACCGAGGGTGTCACCCCTGACGGCAAGAGATTGCAGGTGACGGGCATTGAGGCAGAGGTTGCACAGTACGGTGACTACATCATGCAGTCCGACGTCCTGGAGCTCACCGCCATTGACAACACCATCGTCGAGGCAACCAAGATCCTCGGCCGTCAGGCAGGCATGACGTTGGACACTATCACGCGTAACGTGATGCAGACGGGCACCAACGTGTACTACGCGCCCAAGAAGGACGGCACCCCCGTCACCTCTCGTGAGGAGCTGGACGATACCTGCCGCCTCACCGTTGCGCTGGTCAAGCGCATCGTGGCGTTCCTGCGTGCCAACAACGCGCCCCGCATCAACGGCGACTACGTGGCGATTATTCACCCTTACGTTGCTTATGATCTCATGAGCGATCCCGAGTGGATCGAGGCGCACAAGTACGCCACCCCTGAGAACATCTACGAGGGCGAGATCGGCAAGGTTGCCGGCGTGCGCTTCGTGGAAACCTCTGAGGCCAAGGTGTATGACGGTGGCGTGTTCGGTTGCCTGTTCCTTGGCGACGGCGCCTACGGCGTCACCGAGGTGACGGGTGGTGGTCTTGAAACCATCATCAAGCAAAAGGGTAGCGCCGGCACTGCCGATCCTCTCGATCAGCGCAGCTCGATTGGTTGGAAGGCACTGCGCACCGCGCAGATCCTCGTGGAGCCGTACATGGTTCGCGTCGAGTGCAAGTCTGCGCTTTCCGACGAAATTACTGCTGCCAACTAACTGTGACGGGCTAAATCGACCTATCGTGTCGTTGCTCCTCGAAAGCGGCCTAAAGTAGTTACTACGTCTGCGCCTTGCTTTCTCCGGTGCGCCTAACGCTACGCCGATTTTGCTCCGTCAACTACCCACAAGCATGTTAGAACGTGCTGGTGGGCAGCCCACAAAAAAACCTCTATTTGTCTTGATTGGTCAAAGGTGCTTGAAAGGTTTTGAAGGGGCGTTGGGAAACTTTTTGGCAAAAGTTTCCCCACATCATATAGAAAGGAAAAAGTTATGGAAAAGAAAGATACCGTTGTGATTCGTTTGCCGCTGTCGCGCGGCGAGCGTGAGGACGTTTACGTTGCCGTGAACGGCAAGAGTTACCTGATCCGTCGCGGTGAGCCCGTGGAGGTGCCCCGCTCGGTGGCGGAGGTGTTGGAGCGCCGTGAGCAGATGCTGGAACTTTCGATGCGCTATGAGCGCGAGGCGGCACACGCCGACTAAGGAGCGCGCATGACGATCATGGAAGCGATCACCGCTTGCGAGGAGCGCCGCGCAGGACTTGCCTCGGATGCGGAGAAGATCCGTTGGCTTTCCGAGCTTGACGGCCGCATCTTTTGCGAGGTGCGCGGTGCGCGCGTGGGGCGTGGGGAGATGCCGCGCTATGGGGCGGACACCGACCCCACGACGGCGCTGTTGGTGGGGGCGCCTTACGACGCGCTGTATCCCACCTATCTGGAGGCGCAGATCGACCTCGCGTGTGGCGAGATCGCGCGCTACAACAACGCGTGTGCCGTGGTCACGGCGCTGTTGGATGCGTATGCGGCGCACTGTCACCGCTCGCATCTCACGGCACCCCGCGCGTTGCGTTATTTTTGATAAATAAGGGGGGTACGGTATGAGATTTCCTAAACTCAAACGGATCCCTTCAACCGCCGCCACGCAAAGCGTGTTCGGCGGCTACCGCCACCGCACGCGCGTGGGTGAGGGGGAGTGGTTTGATATGAAAAACCTCACATCGACGCACTACCCGGCGCGTGCCACGCGCGCACCGCGCGGGCTGTACGCCACCCCGGAGGCGGTGGGTGGCCTTGGGCGTTACGACACGCTTCTGTACGTGGACGGCGCTGACCTTGTGGTGAGTGAGTACCGCGTGCCGCTTGACCTTGCGGTGGACGGAACACCCAAAAAACTCACCCGTATGGGCGCATACGTCATTGTGATGCCCGACAAGCGCTACGTGAACCTTGCCGACCTTTCGGATTTTGGCGCGATTGAAGCGCACGTTTCGTCGGAGAGTGCGCGCGTGTACCCCTGCCGCGCGGACGGCAGTTCGTATACGCGTGTGACCGTGTCCCCCGGCGCCCCTGCCGCCCCCGCGGAGGGGGAGTACGTCGCGTGGTTGGATACCGGCACAAGCCCACGCACGCTGTGCGAATATTCCGTTTCAATGGCGGGGTGGCTCCCCGTGGAGAATCCCTATCTGCGCATCGAGGCGCCCGGGATAGGGAAGCCCTTTTCCGTGGGGGACGGTGTGCGTTTTTCGGGGCTCCCCGAGGGGCTGGACGGCGCCTATACGCTCCAGTACTGTGAGGATGGTGCTGTGGTGATCCTGGGCGCGCTGTGTGAGGAGCAAGCGCTCCCCACCCTTACACTCTCGCGCGAGATGCCCGACGTGGACTTTCTCATTGAGGCGGGCAACCGCCTGTGGGGCTGTTACTACGGCATGGGGGCAGACGGCGAGATGATCAATGAGATCTACGCCTCGGCGCTCGGTGATTTTCGCAACTGGCAACGCTTTGACGGCAGTGCGGCGGATTCCTTTGTGGTGGGCGTGGGCACGGATGGCGTGTTCACGGGTGCGATTACCTACCAAGGTGCGCCCATTTTTTTCAAGGAGCATTACATGCACCGCGTGGGGGGCAGTTATCCTGCCAATTTCCAGGTGATCAGCGCCTCCTGCGAGGGCGTCAAGCGGGGGAGCGCGGAGAGCGTTGCCGACCTTGGCGACGCGCTGCTTTACCACGCGGACGGGGGCATTTATCTCTATGATGGCTCCTTGCCCGTGTGCGTGTCCGAGGCGCTGGGTGAGGCGCGCTTTGAAAGCGCCGCCGCGGGTGCGCTTTGCCGCAAATACTACGTGTCGATGCGCGACACGACAACGGGTGCCTGGCACCTCTTTGTGTTCGATAGCGAGCGCGGCACGTGGCACCGCGAGGACGATACATGTGCGCGCGCATTTTGCCGCGTGGGATCGCTGCTTTACTTCATTGACGATAAGGGGCGGATCCTCACCACCGAGCAGGGTGATCTCCCTGCCGCCGAGGCGCAGGTGCCTTTCCTTGCCGAATCGGGTGTGATCGGGATCGACACGCCTGCGTGCAGCTACCTCTCGCGCTTGCATCTGCGCTTTTCGATGGCGCGCGGCGCGCGTGTGACGGTTTCGGTGCAGTATGATTCCACGGGCGAGTTTCACGAGATCTATACCGCGAAATCGCGGGGGACGCGCGGCGTGACGGCAATTCTGCGCCCGCGCCGCTCGGATCATTTGCGCTTGCGTATCGAGGGCGAGGGTGAGGTCAAGCTCTTTTCGATCACCACGTTTACGGAAGGGGGGAGTGACTATGATGCCTGACGTTCCGTTCCCGCGCATTGCGGCGCTTGGTGAAAAGGGGCAACTGGAAGAAATGCGCCATTACCTGTACCGTTTGGCAACGTATTTGCGTGACGCCGCCCCCGACACGATCAGTGGCGTGCAAGCCGAGGCGCGCCGCGCCCAAACGGGGGAGCACACCACGCTCACAGGGAAGGACGCGAACACAACGTTTCTTGCGCTCAAAGGGCTCATTCTCACCTCAGCGGAGCTTGTGGAGCATTTTGCAACCGAAAGCGAGCGCCGCTTCTCCTCGCGCTACGTGGCAAACAGCGCGTTTGGCTCCTATCGTGAGGAGATGGAGCAGAAAATTGAGGAGAGTGCCGCGCGCACGGATTCGCTGTTTTCCTCACTGCAAAGCATCACCAGTGAGATAACGGGGCTGGAGGATGCCATCATCGAGGTCAATGCGCGCTTGCGCACGGGTCTGCTCGGCTACGACGCAGATGGTACGCCGATCTACGGATTGGAGATCGGTCAGCGCAACAGTGTCGGGGGCGAGGAGGTCTTTCAGAAGTACGCGCGCTTTACCGCCGACCGCCTCTCGTTTTACGACCGCAACGGCACCGAGGTTGCCTACATCGGTGATTATCGTTTATATATCACGTCAGCCGAGGTCACGGGTGATCTCAAGGTGGGCGGCTATCGCTTGAACACCGAAAATGGGTTGGCGTTTAAATGGGAGGGGGGGAGCGTATGATCCTGACGGGTACGACAGCAAGCGCGGATATTTTCTATCACGTGAATTACAGCGCCACCACGCTCCCCGACGAGAACGCCACGCGCGTGACAGTCGCGCTCTCCCTGTATTCGGGCACGAGCATGCGCGCGACAGTCGATTATCGCGCCACGGTAGGCACGCTTTCGCAAAGCTCTGCCAAGGAGATCATGCTCTCGGATACACCCGCGGCGTTTTGCACGCTTCCCAACCTTCTTATTTTCCATGACGAGGCGGGCAGACCCGATGCCGCTGTCAGCGTGAGTGCCACGTTCGGTGGCAAACGGGTGGACTTTTCTTGCAAACTTCCGCTGGATTCGATTGACCGCGCCTCGCGCTTTCTTGCGGTGCCCAGTGCCGTAGCAGGACAGAATTATAGCTGCATTTGGCGCCTTACCTCGCGCGAGTTTTCGCACACCCTAACGTTTCGCGTCGGCAACTTTGAAAAAACGGTCAAAGCTACGCCGCTGGATACTACCATTGACACGAGCACGCTCATGGAACTGCCCTTAGATAAGGTGGCAAGCGAGATCACGAATGGGAGCAGCGCGAGTGCAACCGTCACGCTCACCAGTATGTGGGGGGACGTGCTGGTGGGCACGGATACGCGCAGCATTACGGTGACGGTGCCTGCGAACAGCGAAACACTCCCCACCATCACGGCAAGCGTCGCGCCGCGCGCGGTTGCGGGCTTTGAGGGGCTGTATCTGCAAGGCAAAACGCCTGTGATCGTGTCGCTTGCGGGCGAGGGAAAGTATGGCGCCACCATTGTTTCACGCCAGGTGTTCTGGGGTGGTAAAATGCTGAGCAATCCAAGCGAGTTGGAGCCCCCGACGTCATCGGGAACGGTGGCGCTTGTGTTTCGTGTGACGGATAGCCGTGGCTACACACGCGAGGAGATTCGCACGATCACGGTGCTCCCATACAGCGCGCCTCGCTTGCTCCCCGTGGATGGATACGGGCAGGTGACGGCAATGAGAGGAGAGGACGGAACGGCGTTGTTTGTCGCGGTGAACCCAAGCATTGCGCCCGTTTCGGTATCGGGCGTCAGCCAAAACGGTTGTAGCTTGCAAGTAAGATTTCGTGCCATGGGCGATACTGCGTTTGGCGCTTGGATCACGTTGCAAAAAAGGGCGGAGGTCTTTTGTGGCAACGTGCAAGGCGTGACGCTCTCTCGTGTGCAGAGCTATGCGGTGGAGGTTTCTTGCGTGGATCTCGTTGGCGAGCGCACGAGCGTGACGCTGTATATCTCCACCGAGGAGGTTAGCTTTCATTTGCGCCAAGGGGGCATGGGCGCTGCCTTTGGCAAGTACGCCGAGGAGGAGCGCGTGTTGGAGATCGCCCCCGATTGGACGCTTCGCCTGCATGGCAATCTGGATGACAGCGTGACACTGACCGACACCACGGCGTATGCAAGAGGGGCAGACGCGCCCTATTGCCGCGTGACGCTCGTGGGCGGCAAGCGCGTGCGCGTGGAACTGTCGCTCCCCTTGGAGGGGAGTGTGCCCCAAACGCTCGCAGAGGACTTTTTGGAGGAGCGCGCCAAGCCCCCACGCACGGTGTTTGCGCTTTGCCCTTGCGCGGATGGCGCGATTGCGTGCGTTTCGCTGGATGAGAGTGGCACGCTCACGTTGCTCTCGCTTGTAGGCGAGGGGGACACGCACACGCTGCATGCGCGCCTTGAATACGACGCGGGGTGAGGCGTGTTGTAAAAAACTACACCGACGACGCTCGGCGTCGTCGGACACTAAAAGGAAGGAAACTGCATGGGAAAGGAAGAGAAGAAGAATTGGGAACAGATTGGTCGCGCGGTGTACGAGGAGTGGGCGAATCGCCCGGCGTTTAGCTACACCCCTACGCGCGACCCTGCCTATACGGCGGCGCGCGATGCCGCTGTGCGCGAAGCAAACCGCGCCGCCGCCGATGCCGAGGCACGCGCCGCGGCAAAGACAGGCGGCTATGGCAACTCCTACGCATCCTACGCGGGCAGCGCCGCGTATGAGAGCAGCATGCGCTCGCTTGACGACGTGATCCCGAAGCTCTATGACCTGGCTTATGGCCGCTACGTAGATGAGGGCGAGGAGCTTCGCGCGCGCATGCGTGAGGCAAACGAGTACGCCGAGCGCGAGGCGAAAGAGGCACGCGAGGAAGAGGAGCGCGAGGAGGCGGCAAGAAAGGAAGCCGCTGACAAAGAAAAAGAGGAGCAAGAGGCGGCGCAAAAGGCAGAGAGCGAGCGCCAAAAGCAAAACAAGGCACTGCTTGCCTCCTCGCTTTGGCCGATGGGCTACAACCCCGATGACGTCACCGTGCCCAATGGGGATTGGTATGGCGTAAACGAGAACGAGGCGGTGGCGGTCATGCTCAAGGGCGGCGTTGCCGACCACGTGGTAGAGGGGCTCGTTTCGCGCGCGGCGTGGGCGCGTCACAAGACTTACAATGACCCAAACGGCATATATGATCCGAGCACCTACGGCTATGCCAGCTATGATGAATACTTACGTGCCTATGTCAACATGGCACTGGACATGACGAGGTAAGGAGGGGCGGAACATGATCAGAGGAACAACACCCACACACACGTTTTTGCTCCCCTTTGAAGCGAGTGAGATCCGCACGCTTCATGTGTGCTATGCACAGCGCGGTGCGGTGGTGCTGGATAAAACGAAGGAGGATTGCACGCTGGAGGGCAACGCCGTGCGCGTGCGACTCACCCAAGAGGACACCCTGCGCTTCGTCGCGGGCGATAGGGTGCAAATTCAGTTGCGCGTCCTCACAAACGAGGGCGACGTATTCGCCTCTCGCCTGCTTGGCGCAGGTGTGGAGGATACACTTTGCGAGGAGGTGCTGGTATGAGCGCGGCATTTAGTGAGCGCGACATGTCCCTGGAATTCTGCTTTTCCAAAGAGGTGATCGCGCATTATATGAAAAAGAGCGTCTATGACGCAGATGGCGACGGCGTGGTGGATAACGCCGCCCGTCTTGGGGGATGCACCCCTGACGAGTTTGCGCGTGCGAGCGCGTTGCGCGGCATTCGTATTGCAAACGTGTCGCTCACCGCCGAGGGCGGGCTGGACTTTCTGATGGAGGACGGCACGCATTTCTATACCGCCTGCGTGCGCGGTGAAAACGGCAAAGATGGTAAGGACGGCAAGGATGGCGCAAACGGCAAGGACGGCACCAATGGTGCGGACGGCATAGACGGTGTAGACGGATACACCCCCGTGCGCGGTGTGGACTACTTCACCGAATCGGACATTGCCGACATTGTGGCACGCGTGGTAGCGCTTTTGCCCGAGAGCAGTAAGCCCGAGGTGGCAGACCTTGAAGTGAGCGTGGATGAGCGTGGTATGGTAACGGTGCGTACGGGCTTGAATCGGATGCGCTCCTATATGGTTGAGGTGTTCGAGGAAACTAGCTTTTCGACAGGAGGCGCCCCCTTGTTCTCTGTGCAACTTGATCCCAAATGGGATGGGGAAAACAACTGCTATTTTGATGAGTGCGTGCTGCTTCGTGATCTCTTCAAGCAAAACGGCGTGCCCTATCCCGACATCAATGTGTGGCTTATCGTTCGCGTGACGGGTGACACCGATAGTTCCCTTACCCCCGTTGCTGAGGCGGATGCCTCGTGGACGGAGTTGTACGAGTATTCCCCCGTTGAGGGTGCGCTGATGAGTGTGCGTGTGACGGGCAATACGATTGAAGACTGGTACAACGTGTGCAACACGCTCATTGAGGGTGAGCAGTATTTCATCGAGGATGCGCTCTTTACTGCGATCATGAGTGAGGATGAGGGGTATCTTGCACCTCTCGTAGGTACGACTTTCACAGGTGAGGACGGTCAAACGTACACGGTGTCCGCGCACAGTGGACCCGGTATTTGTTTTAGCGGACCGAACACTGATAGACTTCGCGTGAGTTTCTATCGTGCCGAGGATGTGGGCGTTTGGGACTATGATACGCTGTGTGATACTACGAGGATCTCCCTGGAAGCAGGCGCCGGGTACCTGGTAAACGACGTGTTCTTCGTGGCAGAGCAAACCGAGTACGGCTACGTGGCACCGCCCATGGGAACGCGAGTTAAGTGCATTGACAATGAAATTGAGGTATATCACCTCAGTGACCGTTGGGAGGCGAACTTTTTTGACCCGGTGAGCGGCGAGGAGTACGTGCAGGTTGTGAAGCGCGTGAAGGAGGCGAGCGCATGAACGTCACCGAACTACTCACTGCCCTCGGCATCCCCAGCGCCCTCGCAGGCGCACTTGCCACGGTGATCGCGCTTGCCATTCGCCACGTGAAGTCGATGCGAAGCGGTTTGCAAGCGCTGCTACGCGCCCAAATGATTGCCGAATTCAACAAATGGGAGGAGCGCGGCTACGCGCCCATCTATGCGCGCGAAAATTTCGAGAACTGTTGGAAGCAGTATCACTCCCTCGGCGCCAACGGCGTCATGGATGATATCCATGATCGTTTCCTCTCCCTCCCGACCCACGACGAGTGAAAAGCGTCGTCTTTCGGCGTTGCTCCTCGCAGACGACCTCAGCGTATGAGTAATACGCTGTCGCCCGTCTGCTCCGGTGCGGGACACGCTTTGCGTGTCATGATATCCGTCTTGTTCGCCCACAGCTCCATTTCGCCTTTGGCGAAAATCGACGGATATCTGCGGTGCTCCATTGTAGCAAACCGATGTGACAAAACTGAATCGTCGACTACCCTCGTAACATTGCGTTGGTGTGTCGGGGTTCAATTTATCCGTTGCCCATAGAAGACAAGAAGAGACGCCCGTCGGTTTTGCCGTAGGCAAATGGAGCCGTGGGCGAACAAGACGCGGCGTATCGTCCCCACAGCGAGCGCTTGACGCTGTGGGGCATTAAAAAAGCCCCCATTCGGGGGCTTGGGTTGCGTGTTAGCGGTCACTGGGGGCGTAGCCGAGGTACTTTTTAAACTGGCGATAGAAGGTGACGTAGCTGTCGTAATGGCACGCTTTGGCGACGGCGGTGGGGGAGGCGCCTGCGCGGATCTGCGCTTCGGCGTAAAGGATGCGCTTGCGGTTGACGTATTGCGCGAGGCTGATGCCAAGATGCGCGCGGAAGCCGTGGACGATCCAGGAGGTGCTCACGAAAAAGCGCTTGGAGAGGTCGGCGGCAGTAATGGCTTCATTGGGGTGCTCGTCGATATAACGCAGGATCGCGTCCAAGGTGGGGTTGGCAACGCTCGGCACGACGGGTTCCTCTATGCTGTATTTTAATCCGAGGAGCACACGCGTGAGAGCGGTTTCCATCAGTGCGCGCAGTTCCGCTTCGCTATGGGTGCGCTCGGCGTTTGCCCAATCGGCAAAGAAAGAGGCGGATGCACTCATCTCACCGACGCGCACGATTTCAGGTGCTTGGTCTAGGTAGGCACGCAGTGCCTTGGGCACGCGCTCGACAGGGAAGTGGATCACAAAGCGATCAAAGGTTTTGCCCGCAAGGGCGCGCAGATAATGGTAGCGGCGCGGACGCACCAAGAGCAGGGTGCGGGGCGTGAGGCGGTACACCGAGCCTTCGACCACGTACTCCGCGTCACCGCGTTGGAGATAGAGCAACTCATAGCCGTTGTGCATATGGCGCAGTAGCGCGTCCTCGCGCGGATCTGCTGTTTTGTGTGCAAAATCGTAGATGCCATGCTCCACGTCGATCATGCGCTCACCCCCCTATCCTTCGTTACTGTTAGTATAGCACGTTCTTGCCGAAAATGCAAGCAAAACACAAAAAAACACGCTCGCCTTTTCACTTTTTGCAAAGGCGAGCGTGAGAGGTGTTTATTTTTCGATGATCAGCAGGGTATCAATGACAGCGCGTGCCTGTTCTTCGCCCTGGGGTTCCCCGCGGCTGATGCCGTACTTGGAGTAGGAGATGGGCAGAGGGGGGCCACTGGGCACGTTGCGTACGAAGTGCGCACCGCTCTCCTCGTCGCGCAGGACTACGGTGGTGGAGCCACCGCCGTCGAGGTTGAGAAGCTCCTTAATTTCATAGCCGAGCGAGGTGTAGATCTCAATGGTGTCCGCATACGAAATGCCGCCCGAGCGCTTGGAGCGTCCGTCCACGCACATGAGGATTGCCGTGCCGTCCGCCGCAAAGCCAACGGTGGTACGGGGGCCGAATTCGGGGTCGTGATGCAGGCGAATTTCGCCATCGCGAATGAGGCGAAGACCACCGCCAACGGCGTATGCGAGGTTGTCGCGAAGTCCGCCGTAAAAGTCATCGGAGTTTGCCACAAACGCCTTGCCCTGTTTGTCTACGGCAAGGAAATTGTGGGAGTACCAGGGCTTTTCCTTGTTTTCGCCATATACGGGGAGCGAAATCTCCACGCCGTTCATGACCTGGATGCCGTAGGGCGTGAGGTCGCCGCCGTTGAAGTAACGGAAGAAGGAGGCGTTGGAGGCGTATACCACGCGCTTGCCGTTCACACGCTCAAAGTCAGCGGCGTGTGTCTTCACGAACTTGACCGCGCGGATGGGGGCGGCAGAAACGGCGAGCTGATAGGGCGCGTCGGGTGCCACCGTGGTGAGGTATACCCACACGTCCACGCCGTCACCGCGCTTGTAAACGCACTCGCGAAACTCCACGCCCTCGCCAAGTGCGCGGCGCTCCACCTCGCGCGAGAGGGTAATGTGTCCGTACTCGGCACGCTCCGTCTCGTAGTCATCAAGCGGGTATTCGTTTAGAATGATCTGATCGTAATTTGCCATAGGGAACTCCTTTGGATGTTTTATCCCTTTCATTGTATCACGCGCGCGTGAATATTGCAAGCGCAATTCCAAAAAGCGAAAAATGCGAGAGGGAAAACAAAAAAAGGGAGAGAGTGAAAAAAGGTTGACATTTTTCGCCCTCTGTATTACAATGCAGTTGACATACTTATGGGGGTGATCTACGAATGAAAAAGGTCAAGGTCATATTGATCGGCGCGGGCGACAGAGGCACCACATACGCCGTCTTGGGGCAGGAGAGCTGCCCTGAGTTTGAGCTGGTGGGTGTGGCAGACCCCGATCCCATCAGGCGAAACTACATCCGCGACAAGTTCGCGCTGCCAGAGAGCGCCTGCTTTGAAACGTGGGAGGAGATTCTGGCGGCGCCCAAGATGGCAGATGCGTGTTCCAATGCGACAACAACGTGGTGGATCACCAGACAGTCAACCTCGCTTACGAGGGCGGGGAGATTGTCACCTTTACGATGAGTGCCTTCAATCGCGGCGGCAGAAAGATTCGCATCATGGGCACGAAGGGCGAGATCACAGCGGAGATGTCGAACGATTACGTGACGCTGTTTGATTTAGAAACGCGCGAAACGCAGCACATCAGCGTTACCGATGCGGTGACAAACGAGAGCAAGAGTGGCGGCCACGGTGGCGGTGACAGGGGCATTATACAGGCGTTTTGTCGCTTCCTCACGGGCGCGTACGAGGGCAACGCGATAACCGATATCGCAACCTCCGTAGAGAACCACCTCGTTGCCTTTGCCGCAGAGGAAGCCCGCCTTTCGGGTGGTGTGGTGGATATGAAGGAGTACGTCAAAGCCCTTTCCACCAACGCGTAAAATCCTTGCCTTTCTTCGTTGCCGCGCGCGCCTTGAAATGCGTTGATTGCATCGCGCCGCTTATTTCCCACAATATATTGCTATCATTTTTTCAAAACAAAACACCCCAGCGCCGAAGCACTGGGGTGTTTTATTTCATCTGACCAACGGCCAGATTTCATCGCGTGGCGATTTCATCCGCGCAAGCGGATTTCACCGCAAAACGCGCTGCGTTTTGCTTAGTCCTTAAGGGCTGCCTGAGCAGCTGCAAGGCGAGCGATCGGAACGCGGAAGGGAGAGCAGGAAACGTAGGTCAGACCAACGTTGTGGCAGAACTCCACGGAGGAGGGGTCGCCACCGTGCTCACCGCAGATACCGAGCTTGATGTCGGGGCGGGTAGCGCGGCCAAGCTCTGCTGCCATCTTCACAAGCTTACCAACACCGGTCTGGTCAAGCTTTGCAAAGGGATCGTTCTCGTAGATCTTGGTGTCGTAGTAAGCATCCAGGAACTTACCGGCGTCGTCACGGGAGAAGCCGAACGTCATCTGGGTCAGGTCGTTGGTGCCGAAGGAGAAGAACTCAGCTTCCTTTGCGATCTCGTCAGCGGTGAGTGCTGCACGAGGAATCTCGATCATGGTACCAACCTTGTAGGTGAGGTTTGCACCTGCTGCTGCGATCTCAGCGTCAGCGGTGGTGGTAACTGCGCGCTTAACAAATGCAAGCTCCTTGATCTCGCCAACCAGGGGAATCATGATCTCAGGCACGATCGTCCATTCGGGATGAGCCTTCTGAACGTTGAGAGCGGCGCGGATGACAGCCTTGGTCTGCATCACAGCGATCTCAGGGTAGGTAACAGCCAGACGGCAGCCACGGTGACCCATCATGGGGTTGAACTCGTGCAGACCGGAGATGATGTTCTTAACCTGAGCAACGGTCTTGCCGGTAGCGGCAGCCAGTGCCTCGATGTCCTTTTCCTCGGTGGGAACGAACTCGTGGAGAGGGGGATCCAGGAAGCGAATGGTTACGGGGTTACCCTCCATTGCAACGTAGATCTGCTCGAAGTCGCCCTGCTGCATGGGCAGGATCTTAGCGAGTGCGCGCTCACGACCCTCAACGGTGTCGGAGCAGATCATCTCGCGGATAGCGGCGATACGGTCGGCCTCGAAGAACATGTGCTCGGTACGGCAAAGGCCGATACCCTCAGCGCCAAGCTCGCGAGCCTTCTTTGCATCGGTGGGCGTGTCAGCGTTCGTGCGAACCTGAAGACGGCGGTACTTGTCGGCCCAGCCCATGATGATGCCGAAGTTGCCGGAGATCTCTGCGTCAACGGTGGGAACAAGACCGTCGTAGATCTTACCGGTGGAGCCGTCAATGGAGATGCAATCGCCCTCGTGGTAGGTCTTACCAGCGAGCGTGAACTGCTTGTTCTCCTCGTCCATTGCGATCTCGCCGCAACCGGAAACGCAGCCCTTACCCATGCCACGAGCAACAACTGCTGCGTGAGAGGTCATACCGCCGCGAACGGTCAGAATGCCCTGGGCAGCCTTCATGCCGGAGATGTCTTCGGGAGAGGTCTCAAGACGGACAAGAATAACCTTCTTGCCGGCGTTGTTCCAAGCCTCTGCGTCGTCAGCGGAGAATACCACCTGACCGCAAGCAGCGCCGGGAGATGCGCCAAGGCCCTTGCCGATGGGGTTAGCGGCCTTGAGTGCCTTTGCGTCGAACTGGGGATGAAGCAGGGTGTCGAGGTTACGGGGGTCGATCATAAGAACGGCCTCCTGCTCGGTCTTGTGACCCTCAGCAACGAGGTCAACGGCGATCTGCAGAGCCGCCTGAGCGGTACGCTTGCCGTTACGGGTCTGGAGCATGTAGAGCTTACCGTGCTCAACGGTGAACTCCATGTCCTGCATGTCGTGGTAGTGGTTCTCGAGGATCTGGCAGACCTTCATGAACTGCTCGTATGCCTCGGGGAACTTCTCAGCCATCTGTGCGATGGGCATGGGGGTACGAACGCCTGCAACAACGTCCTCGCCCTGTGCGTTGGTGAGGAACTCACCCATCATCTTCTTCTCGCCGGTTGCGGGGTCACGGGTGAATGCAACACCGGTGCCGCAGTCGTCGCCCATGTTACCGAATGCCATTGCCTGTACGTTAACGGCAGTGCCCCAGGAGTAGGGAATGTCGTTGTCGCGGCGGGAAACGTATGCACGGGGGTTGTCCCAGGAACGGAACACTGCCTTGACAGCGCCCATAAGCTGCTCCTTGGGGTCGGTGGGGAAGTCAGAGCCGATCTTTGCCTTGTACTCGGCCTTGAACTGCTCAGCAAGCTCCTTGAGGTCCTCAGCGGTCAGCTCGACGTCCTGCGTAACGCCCTTTTCTTCCTTCATCTTGTCGATGAGCTCCTCGAAGTACTTCTTGCCGACTTCCA
>JAZNAM010000063.1:0-9942 GCA_045586515.1 Eubacteriales bacterium | reverse complement strand
TCTTCCTAAGACCGCTTGGCCTCCCGACTTACCAAGCATGCGGTACGGCACACCGCTGCGCGCAAACGCAGTTTCGAGCGCGTTGGATTGCGCGTTGGTTCTAAACAGCACCGCAAAATCGCGATATTGCTTTCCTTGGCGCACTTTCTTTTGCACGATGTCAATAATCATACGCGCTTCTGCCCCTTGATGCTCGGGGTTCAGCACGTGAATTTTCTCGCCTGCACCTCTGTTTGTCCAGAGTTCCTTGCGCATGACTTCGGCTTTGTTATTGTGCGAGATCACCGCGTTGGCGGCGTCCAAAATGCACTGCGTGGAACGATAATTACGCTCCAATCGAACAATTGTTGCGTTTTTGAACACTTTGTGGAAATTCAAGATGTTTTCAATGGTGGCGCCGCGGAACCGGTAAATACTCTGGTCATCGTCGCCGACAACCATGAGATTATTCGATCCACCCGAGAGCAACGCGGTGAGCTTAAACTGTGCCACGTTGGTATCCTGATACTCGTCCACCGAGATATAACGGAACTGGCTTTGATAGTATTTACGGATCAGCTCGTTTTCGGCAAGGAGCGTGACGGTGCGCATGATAATGTCGTCAAAGTCGAGTGCATTGGATGCGCGCAAGCGCGCTTGATATGCCGCGTAGATCCTTTCGATCTGTTTCATGGCATAATCGTTGCCCATCTCAAGCAGGAAATTTTCGGGGGTGATGAGCTTATCCTTTGCACGGCTGATGGTATTCATCACCGTTTTTATGGGCATATTTTTCTCGTCGATGTTAAGGGACTTCATCGCCGCTTGCATTGCCTTTTTAGCGTCATCCGTATCGTAAACGGTAAAGCCCTCTGCAAGTCCTGCTTCCGCGTGGAAACGGCGCAGAATACGCATGCAGATCGAGTGGAACGTACCTGCCCAAATTGCCCCCGAAATGGTTTCGTCCTCAGGGAAAGCATTGGCAAGGCGCGCCTTTATTTCGTTTGCCGCCTTATTGGTGAAGGTAATGGCAAGCAACTGCCAGGGACGCGCGGGATTTGCCGCAAAGCGCGTAAGAAGCGCCTCCAGTTCATTACGCTCCATCGGCGTGTTGACAGCCGCTTCGAGCATAGCAACCTCGCGCTCGTCCATATCAAAGGGCACGTAGTCGCTGTGGTACGCATTGCCAAAACGGATGATATATGCAATGCGATGGACAAGCACCGTGGTTTTTCCACTACCTGCGCCTGCCAGGATAAGCAACGGATCGTTTATGTGATAGATTGCCTCGCGTTGCTGATCGTTGAGCAATTTGTAGTATCGGTCAAAAAGCGCGCGTTTGGCAGCAAGATAACGCTCTGTGTACGGCATCGTATCACTCCGCACCTCCTATCCTTAACATATATCTACATTATATAATATTTCTATAAAAAAAGCAACGCAAAAAAGAAAAAAGAGTCGGATTTTTTTCCGACTCTTTTTCCCGCAAAAATCAGTTCTGGTTCTGATTGTTCTGCTTGTTTTGATTCTGGTTGTTTTGCTTGTTTTGGTTCTGATTGTTCTGCTTGTTTTGATTGTTCTGCTTGTTCTGATTTTGGTTTTGGTTTTGCATATGCGCACTCCTTTTCGTGATGAACTGAACGGGGCGTTTCCCCTTCATAGTGTGCATCATCGAAATGACGCTTATTCAGCATCAAAAGAAAAGCGATCGCGAATACTGCGATGAACGTTGCCAAGCACGATGGCAAAAATAATCGCAAACGCCACACCAAACACGAGGTCAATGCCCCACATAAATTCCAAAACACGGAAAAGCCGGTGATCGGGAAACTCCTGCACGTAATCGGTAAAAAACGAGAAAAGTCCGCTCACAAAACCGAAGAGAAACACACGCAAGAGTTTGGCGTCAAATTCATCCAAGAAATTACGACGACGTCGTTGCTCGAATTCAAGATCGGTGCGAATGGGGATATATCCAGCCCAATCCCTAATAACGGAACGAAGTGCAAACAAAAGGCAAACGAGGAACGCCATAAACAGCGCAAATTCCACAAGCGCTGAGAACCACATGCGAAAATACGCTTGCTCAGCGGCAACGGTCTTGGAAATCTCAATTGCTGTGTGATTGAGATGGAAATACGCAGAATACTGCGAGGAAACAAGGCAGGAAGCACCGAAAAGCGACACCACCGCCACGCAAACAGCGCGCCACTTGGCGGGAATCTTCATCACGAACAATCCCACAAGGAAGCAAAAAACGGCAAGATAATCCGGGAAAATATTTTTCATATCCACGACAAAGTCGCACAGGAAAAATGCGCCTAGCGCCAGGAAGAAAAAGCCGATGCCGAATCTGCGTTCCAACACGATACCAGGATGCGCGTTGGCATATGCGTTTTGCTCCTCGGTAAGCCTTGTGCGGAATGCTCGTTCACGATGCAAAAGCGCAAAATAGCGGATGAGGGTAACAAGCCACCAAATGCTGACCGCAAACACCACCACAACAGCGATCCCGCGCATCACGCCGATATAGTCATACACATCAATCAATCCCGAATCCACATAATGAGAATTTGCAAGCGATGCAAGCTCAGGCAACACTGCAAACACCTCGCGGAAGATCACAAAAAAGATGGTGGTGAAAAGAATCTGCTCGGTACGAGAACGCTCACGACGCTTGGCTTTTTTGTAACTTGCATACAGGGAGGGACAATCGCGCGTAACAGATAGTGCATAAAATCCGTCAAACAGCGAGTAGACAGCTTGGTAAGTCAAAAGCGAAGCACAAACGGCGTTGACGAAAGTAACAATAAGAAGCACAGTGGGGCGTTCTATCCCGTCCGTTGTCATAAAGATTGCAATGGCAACGACATCCTTTACGACAGTATAGATCAGTAATTTGAAAAAGGCCACGCGCGCCTCGCCCATGTGTTTACTGATACGGGCAACGCGATCAAGACCAAGGCAGATCAGCGCACAGCCAATCCAGTCGGGCAATATGTCCAACGTAGCAAAATACGGATTAGCAAAAAACAAAAGCCCGACAAATATCAGCGCGAAACCCATAGGACGTGCGTTTTTTTTCGTATCGGTCATTTCTTTTTCTCCTTACTCATCAGGTCGTCTAATTCATACATGCCTTCCTCTTCCGCGCCCTCGGGACATATGTAGCGATAACACCCAAACAACAGATAAATATTGAGAAATACCGTAATCAAACGCAAAAGTAGCACCAAAAGCCCGACATAACCACTGATCGACTGGATAAAGCCGATCGGCAAGCGCACGATCAGATCAAGTGCAAAGGTAAAGGCAAGCACAAGCAAGTTGCGTAGTGCCGCACTTTGCCAGCGAATAAGGGAAAGCTCACCACAAAGTGCGCATACAGCGTACAGAATGAGGGCACTCAGTAAAAAGTGAAAGATGAAATAAATCCACTCCACCGTGGCAAACAGTGCAGCAGGTAAAATAACAGGCATCATCCCAACCTTGCCAAACGCATCAATGCCGAAATAAAGCGCAAAAGGCAAGGATAAAAGCGAGGAGAAGAATGCCAGCTTTAAATACTTGTGATAGGGTGCGAGCAAACGCAACCCCACGATCATCAAGGGATATCCCACCAGCATTGCCATCGCAAGCGGGGAGTACAGTGCCACGACGGATACGAAAAAGTAGCCGACCATTAGCCATCCAAAGCCCATACGTTTCTTCTCCTTCCCTTTTTACTTCTGCGTTTTTGCACCGCAGCAGTGCTTATACTTTTTGCCACTACCACAGCTGCAAAGATCATTTCTGCCAATCGTTTCCGCTTTGCGAAGTACGATTGTTTTCTTGGCAACGCTACCGTCCGAGAGATTCTCACGAAGCGGCGTTGCGACGCGCACGCGCTGCGCTACGTTGGCGCGCGGCACGGCGGAAAGCACGTTGCGCACGGTTTCGGTGCGAATGCCAGCAACCATTTCCTCAAACATAGCGGCGCCCTGAATACGATATTCGTTCACGGGATCACGCTGTGCGTATGCTTGCAGACCGATGCTGCCCTTGAGGTCATCCATCGCGTCGATGTGATCCATCCAGTAGCGGTCTACTGCGCGAAGCAAAATCGAACGCTGGACTTCACCAAAGATCTCCTCGCCGAAGATTTCCTTTTGCTGCTCATAGCGTTCAGCCGCACGCTCGGAAAGAAGTGCTGCAATATCCTTGGCGCGCCACTTGTTTTCATTGACGGCATCAAGGGAAAGCTCACCGCTATCTACGAGCAGACCTGCATAGGTTGCTTCCAGTGCGGCAAGATCCCAATCCGCAGACGTATCGCCCACGGTGTAGGTTTCCACGGTTTCATCAATAGAGGTCTGCATCATCGAAAGGATCGTTTCGCTTACGTCCTCACCGTCCAGCACCTGCGAGCGCTGGGTGTATATGAGGTTTCTCTGCTGATTCATCACGTCGTCGTACGTCAGCACGTTCTTACGACGCTTAAAGTTATTATCCTCGATACGCTTTTGGGCGTTTTCGATGGACGAGGTCAAGATGCCTGCCTTGATGGGCTGATCATCCGGAATACCCGTACGCTCTACCATACCAAGGATACGGTCGGCGCCGAACAGACGGAGCAGATCATCCTCAAAAGAGAGGAAGAAACGGGACTCACCAGGATCGCCCTGACGACCGGAACGGCCTCGCAGCTGATTATCGATACGGCGGCTCTCGTGGCGCTCCGTACCGAGGATATACAAACCGCCCGCCTCGCGAACCTGTTCGGCTTCGGGTGCGATCTCCTCTTTAAACTGCTTATTGAGCGTGTGGAAGACCTCGCGCGCGTGACGGATCTCCTCGTCATCAATATCCACAGTACCCGTAGCAAGGGCAATCATCTCCTCGGCAAAGCCCTGTTTGCGCATTTCGTTTTTCGCAAGGAACTCGGAGTTGCCGCCCAGCATAATATCCGTGCCGCGTCCCGCCATGTTGGTAGAAATGGTAACGGCGCCGAGCTTACCTGCCTGTGCAACGATCTCCGCCTCGCGTTCGTGATGCTTCGCGTTGAGCACGTTGTGCGCAATACCGCGGCGCCTCAGCATGGCGGAAAGCTCCTCGGACTTGTCTACGCTAACCGTACCGACAAGCACGGGCTGTCCCTTTTCGTGGCACTCCTCAATTTGTGCAATGATTGCCTCGTATTTGCCCTTGACGTTCTTGTAGATCAGATCGTTTTGATCCTTACGGATCATGGGCTTATTGGTGGGCACCTCGACAACGTCGAGCGAATAGATCTCACGGAACTCCACGTCCTCGGTGAGTGCCGTACCTGTCATGCCCGACAGCTTTTTGTACATACGGAAGTAGTTTTGGAACGTGATCGAAGCGAGCGTGCGGTTCTCTTTTTGTACCTGAACGCCCTCTTTTGCTTCAATCGCCTGATGCAATCCGTTGGAATAACGACGACCTGGCATGATACGACCCGTAAAGGCATCCACGATCATAACGCCGTTTTCGTTCACCACGTAGTCAACGTCAAGCTTCATAACACCCCACGCGTGGATGGCTTGCTTGACATGATGCGCAATCTCGGAGTTTTCGGGATCGGTGAAGTTTTCAATGTCAAAAAACTTCTCTGCACGCGCCACACCGCGAGGGGTAAGGATCGCGTTTCTTCCCTTTTCGTCCACGAGGTAGTCCGCCTCGACCGCGTCCGTTTCCTCTTTATTATCCACTTCCTTACGCACCTGCTTGGTCATGGTGCGTACAAGCGAATTGGCGCGCTCGTAAAGATCCGTGGACTTCTCGCCAGCACCCGAAATAATAAGAGGCGTGCGCGCCTCGTCGATCAGGATAGAGTCAACCTCGTCGACGATTGCAAAGGCATGACCGCGCTGCACCATATCCGTCTTATAAACGACCATGTTATCGCGCAGATAGTCAAACCCAAACTCGTTATTGGTACCATAGGTAATATCTGCCGCATACGCCGCCTGCTTTTGCTCGGCAGTGAGGCCATGCACCACAAGGCCCGTAGAAAGACCCATAAATGCGTAGACGCGTCCCATTTCTTCACAGTCGCGACGCGCGAGATAGTCATTCACGGTTACCACGTGCACACCGTTACCGGTCAGTGCGTTGAGGTAGGCGGGCATTGTTGCGACCAGCGTTTTACCTTCACCCGTTTTCATCTCGGCAATTCTGCCCTGATGCAAAATGATGCCGCCGAGCAGCTGTACGTAGAAAGGACGCTTGCCGAGCACACGCTCGTCCGCTTCGCGGATCGCCGCGAAAGCATCGCACAGAATATCCTCCAACGTTTCACCCAAGGCAAGACGCTCCTTAAGCGCTGCGGTGGTACCTGCAAGCTCCTCGTTGGACATGGCAGCGTACTTGGGGGCAAGTGCCTCAATTTCATCGGCGATGCGTTTTAATTTTTTGATCTGACGGTCACTGTACGTACCGAACATTTTTTTGAAAAGTCCCATTCGAACCTCCAAACAATTTCGCAAATAAAATATTATATCTATTATACAACAAAATATATAATTTTGCTATACGATATGAAAAAAAATTGCAAACATTTTTTCGCGGGTGTTGATTCAAAGCGCAATATTCGCTATAATGAAAGCAAGAAAGTGCTCGTTTGTCGTTGTACGACAACGATGGTTAAACGGAAAGGAGAAGCGCCATGGCAAGGATCAATATCGTTCTGCACCAGCCCGAGATCCCGCAAAACACGGGCAATATCGCCAGAACCTGTGCCGCAACAGGTGCCGCGCTGCACCTTATCCGCCCGATGGGCTTTGAGATCGACGATAAAAAGTTAAAGCGTGCAGGGCTTGACTACTGGGATAAGCTTGACATCACGTACTACGATAATCTGGACGATTTCTATGCAAGAAACGAACAAGCGACAGTCTACTACTTTACAACGAAGGCGCCTCGCGCGTTCACCCAGATCGCCTATCCCGAAAAGGTCTATATCATGTTCGGCAAGGAAAGCGCGGGACTTCCCGAGGAGCTTTTGCACGCACATCCCGATCACGCCGTTCGCATCCCGATGCGAGAAGGTCTGCGCAGCTTGAACCTTTCCAACTCCGTTGCGATTGCGGTATATGAAATCCTGCGTCAGCGAGATTTTGCCGACCTGCAAGAAGCGGGCGCACTCACGCGCTTTTCTTGGGAGGACGCCCATGAATAACGCTGTGATGATCGCCATGAGCGCTGGCGTAGACAGCGCCATTGCCGCGCACTTGATTACCCTAAGCGGTGTGAGCGCCGCAGGCGTTACCATGCAACATTTTGAGGGCTGTGATCAACGCGATGCCACAGATGCCGCGGCACTGTGTGCCCGTTTGGGTATCCCTCACTTCACCGCACATCTTGGTGACGCATTTTACAGCGAAGTCATACTTCCCTTTATACGCGCTTATGAAGACGGCGCCACCCCCAACCCTTGCGTGCTTTGCAACAAGCACGTAAAATTCGGCGCACTGCTCACCTATGCCGAGGCAAACGGCTATAACCGCATTGCTACGGGCCATTACGCACGCATTGAGCAAACGGCATCGGGCAGAACACTGTTACGCCGCGCCGTAGATGAAACAAAAGATCAAACCTATATGCTTTACACGCTCACACAGGACATGCTCGGGCGTGTGCTGTTCCCCTTAGGTGACAGGAAAAAGCAAGAGGTGCGAGCGCTTGCCGCATCCCTCGGCTTTCCCAACGCAAGCCGCTCGGACAGCCAGGATATTTGCTTTATCCCTGATGGAGATTACGCCGCATATATTGCGCGCACCACAGGCAAAACGTACGAAAAAGGCACCTTTCTCTCAACAAGTGGCGAAGTGCTCGGCGAACACCGCGGACAGCTTCACTACACCATCGGACAGCGAAAAGGCCTTGGCATCGCCCTTGGCGCACCTGCCTACGTTGTTGCCAAGTCCGCCAAAGACAACACGGTAACACTCGGCAAAAACGAGGATCTCTTTACCTCGCGCCTTACGGCAAACGCCATCAACCTCATTCCTTTTGACACCCTCACCGAACCGCTTCGCTGCCTGGCAAAGGTGCGTTACGCGCAGGCGCCCACGCCCGTGCGCGTAGAACAAACAGGTACAGATGAACTCACCGTGGAATTTGAAACACCCCAGCGCGCCATCTCGCGTGGTCAATCGCTTGTGCTTTACAAGGACGATTATCTGGTAGGCGGCGGCACCATCCTATAATTACAGAAAAGAGGTACACCATGAAAGAAAAACTCAAGGTATCAATTCTGCTTGGCGCGGAATTCCTCGCCATTGCCATCATTTTGCTGCTCATCTTCTTTGCGGGCAAAAAGTCGTACACGGTCACCTTTGACCTAAACGGCGGCACGTTGATTGCGGGTGACCTGGAGCAACGCGTGACACAAGGACACGACGCCAACCCGCCGCAGGTCACGAAAGAAGGCCACTACTTCCTGCGTTGGAGTGGCAGTTACTCCAAAGTAACCAGTGACACAACGCTAAAAGCAATTTGGGAGTACGAAACCACGCCGGGCATCATATACGCCGACTCGGAGTTTTCCAACTACACCGAGATCGTCGGCGCCTTTAAAGGACTGCGCGGCGAAGTCTATATCGGTGCGTACCAAGACAAAAAGAAGGTGCTGGGCATTGGAGAGAAGGCATTTGCGGACCTCACCGACGTAACGGCGTTTTATCTGTTGGATGGTGTGCTCCGTATCGAAAACAGCGCTTTCCAAGGGTGCACGAATTTGGAAATAATTGACCTTCCCGACACGACAACTTACATTGGTGAATACGCCTTTGCTAATTGCGAATCCCTCACGGAGCTTGTTTTGCCCACCGATCTCGAGATCATCGCCCCCTACGCCTTCCAAAATTGCACCTCCCTTGAGCGCATCGTGATTCCCGAAAACGTAAAAACGATCGGAGAAGGCGCTTTCCAGGGATGCTCCTCCCTGGTTGAGATCGTTATACCCGACGGCGTAGAGGTTATTGGTACAGGCGCTTTTGATGCAGAGGATGCAACGATCTACGTTTGTACCGACAAGGCAACCGCCGAGCTGACGCTTGCCGAGGATTGGTGCCACGAGTCCGCCACTGTCGTATGGGGCCTCGAAGCGATTGATTTTAAAAATGAGCTGGAAAAGCAAAACGCCACCGACGCCACCAATGACAAAAGCAAGCAATAAGTGAGGGCGTTGCTATGCATATGATACAAATGACGGGCCTGATGTTCGCGATCTACTTTTTCACGTTGGGATTCCTCGTTTTTTACCGTGAAAAGATCAACATCAAGATAGGCAACCTCATCTTCGCAATCGCTGACGTATTCTTCTTCTTCCTTTGGAATTACGGCTACTTCGTGCGTGGCTCACTCGACACCTTCATGACCTTTGACAACATCAGCCCCTTTATTTTCACGCTGATCCCGCTCACCTACGTTCTGAAAGGCAAGGTCAAGGAGTACGCCTTTTGTGCCATCGCATTCCTGCATTTCGGTATGCTTTGCGCCACGCTCGTCAGCCCCGAGCAGGCGTATCTTTTCAACTTCCTCGAGCAGGCAAACATGCTCTATACAGCGGAGGCGCTTTGCCACATGCTCACGGCACTGTTTGGTATTTATCTGGTGCTGACAAAACAAGTAAAGCCGACCTTCTCCTCCTGGATCAAATCCATCATTTTCATGTACTCTGTTATCACGTTTGGCGTGATAATGAATCTGATTTTCCACCGCTCCTATTTCGGCATGGATCCTTATGGAAGATATGCCATTTACTTCCTCGATATCTTCGGCAATTTCTGGACCACGCTGCTTGCCTATTATCTGGGCGTTCTGGTGGTGTTGACATTCGGTATGCAAACGAGCTATGCACTCCTATACCTGCTCACACCGCATCGCAAAAAGCGCAAGAAAAAAGCGCCTGCCACACCGCTGCCGTAAAGCAGCGTTGCAAGGATACCCTGCGGAATG
>JAZNAM010000062.1:0-18220 GCA_045586515.1 Eubacteriales bacterium | reverse complement strand
ATCCTTAACGGAGAACACGCCAACGACGCCCTTATTTGCTTATTCATTTTTATCAAGCCAGATAGGATTGCCAACCGCCACATGATGTCCGCGCGTCAGATCAAAAATCTCTGCGCGATAGAAGCGGCGCTTCTGCACCTCAAGCGAGAGTGCCTGCGGCTCCTTGCCACTGAACACCGACGCGTAGGCAAGACCCCGGTCGGTGATCACACGCAACTCATACGCGGTGTTCTCCTTCATGTTGGGGGCAAAGTAATCGTCCACGCGAAGCGTCAATTTCATGCCGTCACGATACGCCATACGCGTGCCCATCGGCTTACCGTCAATACACATCTTCATGCCGAAGCCACCAACCGTATAGTCGCCCGACTTCATGCAATCAAAGGCGGCCGTACCCGTGCGCTCAGTCAAATAGAACGTCGAAACCACGGCATTGCTGGGACGCGCGTGGCAGTCTGCTCCACCCGCCGTATATACGTGAAGGCCTGCATCCAAAATGCGGCACCACTGCTTGTAATTCTGCTGCGAATCGCGAGAATTGGGCGAAGCGTAAAGCGTTTCAAAATAGGTGTACTCACCAAAGCTGAAATCGGTGGGGTCATCCGAGCACATAATACTGGCAGGATGAGGATGCACGATCATGCCACCGATGCTGTGGATATATGCCACCAGCTCGTCAAATCGCTCACGCGTAAACGCAGGATAGCCGAATTTGCCCGTAAGACGGTCACCCTTGAACTTGAACTCGGGGAAATTGGCAAGCACAAGTGCCAGATCGTGCTTGTCGCGGAACAACATATTGTAATGGAATCCGCACGCATTACCGCGGCATGCCTTAAGATCAGTGATCTTGCCGCCGGGTTCTGTGCCGTACACAAAGCGATCGGTATCCCATTCTGGCAGGAAGAAACCTCGCATCTGTCGGTGATCCACCACGAACATAAAGTCAAGTTGCAACTCATCCATCTTTGCCACGGTCTCGCTCATTGGGAATTCGCCATCACTTGTGCCGCCGCAATCGGTATGGGTGTGCTGATCACCGTAATATGCCTTCTTACCCTCATAGCGCACATCCAACGCAGCAAAATCAGCACGAGCATCACCGATCACACGGTGGGGATCGGCAGTCTTGGTCGTCCAGTCACGCTTGCCAGTTCTGATCTTGGCAGGCGCACGTACGGGGACGGGGGGCGCAATCTTCCACTCGGTTTCAAAACCATCAAACGTGCAATCTGTAAAGATTACGCTTCCCTTATCGCGCGAATAAGCGGCAACACCGTTTCCGCGCGTATCAGTGAAACTACAATTTTTCACCGTTACACTGCACGCCTCGGTTGCGAGTTCGGGCGCAAATACAGGGCATCCCTTGATAGAAGCATCTACAAAGGTGGAATCCTCCACCACAAGCGAAAAGCTCTTTTTGCCAATACCACGCGTAGCAACTGCAATACCTGCTTCCTCATTCATTCCACGAAAATACGAGTTTTTGATAGTATATTCCGTCTTTTCGGTGTTTTCGGCAAAATTTTTCCAGGTATAGAGTGCGTCGGTAAAACCAAACTGCGCGTTCGAGTTATCGTAGCACATGCCATCCATGATAACGCGATCCGCACCAAGACGCATAAAGCTGCCACAACCGCCGAGCGCGTCCATATCCACGTGTCGACAATCCTTAAACAAGACCTCACGACGTGCATCACTGTCCTCTTTGAGCGAGAAGATGCGATGGCGATGACCCGCACAAGGCCCACCGTAGATCACATTACAAAAGTGCGTGCGCAGGACAGGGACGTTTGCTTTGTCGCGACTATCCCAAAAGCAGGTCGTTTCCAGCGTGACACCGTCAATCACGTGCAAACCGGCATCGGCAGATTCGTACTCGATATGAACACCTCGAAAACGCGTTTCGTTCTCGGCGTCACGCGCAGGGTTGCGAGGCATTCCCTCGTTTTTGCCCACAAGTGGCAGGTTGGGGTTCACGCATGCGCCCTGGCCAAGCAGGTAACAAGATGCGTACAGACAAAAATTATCTGTTCTGTGCAGGCCCGCAGAAAACAGAATAACGGGCGCCTCGAAAAACTCATAGGAAAGTCCCGCAAGCACGGCATCGGGCGTTTCAGTCGCCGCTTTGTGGGCCTCGTGTGCCGTTGCAAACAGATTCACACCCTCGGTGACAGCATAGGTTATGCCCTTGTAAACAAATGTATCTTTCGGCGCATTCTCAAAATCGGATGCCACGGCGTAATAACCGTGCGGTAACTGCTGCATACGATTTCCTCCTTCTTGCGAGCAAATTACAAGCTATACTTGTAAGGTCATTCTAACACGGCATGATGCATCTGTCAACAGTTTTTCTCCCATCTCTCCACCTTTTTCGCAATTATGTCCCGAAACGGTGCAAAAAAGAGGACACCAAGCGGTATCCTCTTTTTGCTTACTCAGTTTTATCAAGCCAGATGGGATTGCCCACCGCCACGCGGTACCCGTGTGTGAGATCAAACACCTCAGCGCGGTAGAAGCGGCGATTTTGCACCTCAAGCGAGATTGCTTGCTTTTCCTTTCCGCTGAACACAGAAGCATAGGCAAGGCCACAATCGGTATAGATACGGAGCTCGTAAGCGGTGTTATCCTGCATACGGGGTGCAAAATAGTCATCAATGCGAAGCGTGAGCTTCATACCGTCGTGATACGCAAGCTCTGCGCCCATAGGCTTTCCGTCAATACACATTTTGATGCCAAAGCCACCAACGGTATAGTCACCCGACTTCATGCAATCAAAGCACGCCGTACCCGTGCGCTCCTTGCAATACATGGTAGAAACGACCGCATTGGATGTTTTTCCATGCGTATCTGATCCACCTGCCGTCAGCATATGCTTGCCAGCATCCAGGATCTTGAGCCAAAGCGCATAGTTGCGAAAGGACGCGTGCGAATCACAGGAGCCATACAGCGTTTCCAGATACGTGCGCTCACCGAAGTAATAGTCAAGCGGATCGTAAGACGCCATAAGCGTTGCGGGGTGAGGATGCACGATCATGCCGCCAAGGCTATGGACAAACGAAACAAGCTCATCAAAGCGCTCACGCGTAAACTTAGGATAACCAAACTTGCCCGTAAGGCGATCTCCCTTGAATTTAAACTCAGGGAAATTGGCAAGCACAAGCGCAAGATCATGCTTGTTACGGAACAGCATGTTGTAGTGGAAACTACCATTCACTGCAGAACCGGGACGAATGGCGTTCATATCCGTAATGCCGCCGGCGGGCTCGGTGCCGTATACAAAGCGATCCGTATCCCACTCGGGCAGAAAGAATCCGCGCATTTGACGGTGATCCACCACGATCGCAAAGTCGAGCTTCAGCTCATCCATCGTGGCAACCCACTGTTCCATCGGGTAAGTACCGTCACTCGTTCCACCGCACTTGGTATGGGTATGCTGGTCACAGTAATACGCCTTTTTGTTCTCATAACGCACGTCGAGCGCGGTAAAATCTGCACGATTCGTGCCGATCACGCGGTGCTCATCCTCGGTACCGGACATCCAGTCACGCTTATAGGCCTTTACGTGCTTCGGCGCCTTTGCAGGTGGTGCGGAAACGGGGGCAGCGATGCCTTCATACCCCTCAAAGGAACAGTTCTCCACGGCAATACGCGCTCCATCACCGCGATACGAAATGGCAACCTTGTTGCCACGGCGATCAACGAAGCGAGAATCTCGCACCGTCATGGTGCATTTTTCATCCGGAAGGTCGGGTTGGAACACCGCCTCGCCACCGCGAGAAGCATCCACAAACACACAGTTATCCACGAGCAAATCAAAGAAGCGGTCCTCTATTCCCGTACAAACAGTGGAAATGCCATTCTCTCCACAGGCGTTTCGGAAATAAGAATTCTTGATCTCATAGGAGGTATGCGGCACGTTGACGGCAGGCGTTGCAATACCGCGTGACATGTTGGAAAAGCCGAAAAGCTGCTCGGTAGTGTCATAGCAAAGATCGTCAATTACCAGTTTTTCTACGCCAGCGTTGGATGCAACGAAAATACCGCCATACACAAGATCATCGAAATCTTGCAAACGAATATGCGCCATATACACCTCACGTGTAAAAGTGCGTTGAGGCGAGAAATAGTGGAGAGTTTTGCCACAAGGACTTACCTGATGCACGTTGTAAAAACAGAGTTTTGTATCCTTGCCATCCGTGGTGCGGCTATCGCAAAAACGTGCGTTCTTCATCGAAACGCCGTCGATCACGATGAGTTCAACGGGAGCATTCACATACATCGTGCCATAATCGTAACCACCCTTAAGCACCGTTTCCTTTTCGAGATCGGCACGCGCCTCGGCAAGTGCGGGGGGTGCAAGCGGATCTTCAGTCGGCACGTTTGGACTAACGCCCTGCCCTTCGCCCAGCAGGTAACGCGAACCCGTAAAACGGAACTTGTCAATCTTGTGAACGCCCGCAGAAAGCAGGACAACCGGAGCTTCAAACCTCTCATAACTCACACCGTCAAGCACCGTTTCGGGAATTTCCGCAGCAGCGGCATCCGCTTCATGCAACGTGCCGAACAGGTTCGTTCCCTCGGTGACGGCGTAGGTGACACCCTTATAGGTAAAGCTATCTTTTGCGGCATTTTCAAAGTCTGCCACAACCGCATAATATCCTTTTGGAAGTTGTTTCATCATCTGTCCTCCCCATGGGTATATCGGGATTATTTCCCCTCATCGCCATTGTAACATAGTGCGCGAACAAAGTCAACCGCACATTAAAAAAAGCTTTTGTTTGTTGGTCTTTCGCAACAGGATTTGAAATATAATGGACAAAAAAAGCAAAAAAAGATATGGACAAACCTGCACTATCGTGCTATACTAAAATCGCAATTCATCTAATCGCCGCGCTACGGCGCGAGAAAAAAGGAGAAAAAACATGAAAAAAGTTGTTACATTTGGCGAGCTGATGCTCCGCCTTGCCCCCGAAGGCTATCTGCGCTTCGTACAAAGCGACAAGTATGAGGCAACTTTCGGCGGTGCCGAGGCAAACGTTGCCGTATCTCTTGCCAACTACGGTCTGCACGCCGCATTCGTTTCCAAGCTTCCCACCCATGAGATCGGTCAAGCAGCGGTCAACTCCCTTCGCAAATTCGGCGTAGATACCTCTCTCGTCGTTCGCGGCGGTGAGCGCGTTGGTATCTACTACTGCGAGAAGGGTGCAAGCCAGCGCCCCTCCAAGGTTGTTTACGACCGCGCCTATGCGGCTATCGCAATGGCGGCTCGCTCCGACTTTGACTGGGATAAGATCTTCGACGGCGCTGATTGGTTCCACTTCACCGGCATCACACCCGCCCTTTCTGACGAGATGGCTGTGATCTGCGAGGATGCTTGCCGCGCCGCTAAGGAACGTGGCATTACCATCTCCTGCGACCTGAACTACCGCAAGAAGCTGTGGTCCAAGGCAAAGGCTGGCGAGGTTATGGACAAGCTTTGCCAGTACATTGATTACTGCATCGCAAACGAGGAAGACGCAAAGGATGTCTTCGGTATCGAGGCAGACAACACTGACATCTACGGTGGCAAACTTGACCGCGACGGCTACATTTCCGTTGCGAAGAAGCTCACCGACCGCTTCGGTTTCAAGGGGGTTGCTATCACGTTGCGTGAGAGCAAATCCGCAAACGACAACGACTGGTCCGCCATGCTCTACACGGGCGGCAAGGCGTATTTCAGCAAGAAGTACTCCATGCACATCGTTGACCGCGTAGGCGGTGGCGACAGCTTCGGTGCAGGTCTTATCTACTCCCTCGTGAACGGTTACGAAGCACAGCGCACCATTGAGTTCGCCGTTGCCGCAAGCTGTCTCAAGCACACCATTGAGGGTGACTACAACATGGTTTCCGTTGCAGAGGTTGAAAATCTTGCCGGTGGCGATGCCAGCGGCCGCGTACAGAGATAAGGAGTAAGAGCAATGGATAGATGCATTCCCGTCGTCGTCATCAAAGAGCTTGGCGAGACCGATAAGATTCTCTCTGCCCTCAAGAAGAGCGGCATCATGTGCGCAGAGATCACCTTCCGCACTGCATGTGCAGCAGAGGCGATTGCTTACGCTGTAAAGAATTACCCCGACATGAACATCGGCGCAGGCACCGTGATCAACGCCGAGCAGTGCGAGCGCGCACTTGCCGCAGGCGCAAAGTTCATTGTTTCTCCCGGCCTTTCCGTTCCCGTGGCAAACATCTGCCGCGAGCGCGAGATCCCCTACTACCCCGGTTGCGTAACCCCCACCGAGATCATGCAGGCACTTGAACTCGGCATCACGACTGTTAAGTTCTTCCCCGCAAACGTATACGGCGGTCTCAAGGCAATGAAGGCATTGGCAGGTCCCTTCCCCCAGATCAAGTTCATTCCCACGGGCGGCGTTAACCGTGCAAACATCGACGAGTTCTTCGCTTGGGAGAAAATTTACGCCGTGGGCGGATCTTTCTTTGTGGATGAAGCTTTGGCAGCTAACAACAAATAATCGTCAAAGGAACGACGCATACTGCGTCGTTCCTTTTTTGCTTAAAATGTAATCGCCATTACCTATTTTGCTATTTACTTTTCAATTCGGGTATGATAGAATGGAAATGATAGAAAAGAAAGGAGAACTGTCCTTATGAAAATGACCTTTAGATGGTACGGCGAGAACGATTGCATCCCGCTTGACCATATCAAACAGATCCAAGGCATGGAGGGCGTCGTGACTGCCGTTTATGACGTACCCGTTGGCGAGGTTTGGCCCCTTGAACGCCTGCAATGTCTCAAAGAGCTGTGCAATGCAGCAGACCTCACCATGGAGGTGATCGAGTCCGTCCCCGTACATGAGGACATCAAGCTTGGCAAGCCCACGCGCGACAAGTATATCGAAGCCTACAAGCAGAACATTCTCAACTGCGGCAAAGTTGGCGTAAAATGCATTTGCTACAACTTCATGCCCGTGTTCGACTGGTTACGCACCGATCTGTACTTCAAGCACCGTGACGGCTCCACCTCGCTCGCTTACTGCCACCGCACACTCCTTGAGCTTGATCCCAAGAACCTGCATCTGCCCGGCTGGGACGAAAGCTACACCCCCGAAGAACTCAACCGTCTGCTTGACGAATACCACGGTATGACGCACGAGCAGCTGTTCGATAACCTCGTTTATTTCTTGAATGCGATCATGCCCGCTTGCGACGAGGCCGGCATCAACATGGCGATCCACCCCGATGATCCGCCTTGGGATATGTTCGATCTTCCCCGCATCATCTGCTGTGAGGCAGACTATGAGCGTCTGTTTGCCGCCGTACCGAACCCCCGCAACGGTATCACCTTCTGCACGGGCTCTCTCGGCGCGGGCCGTTTTAACGAGTTGCCCCGTATGGCTGCAAAGTACGCCAAGCGCACCCACTTTGCACACCTGCGTCAACTCAAGTACACGGGCGATATTGACTTCTATGAGAACGGTCACCTGACCGAGCGCGGCGACGTGGATATCTACGGCATCGTGCGTGCGTTCGTGGAGAACGGCTTTGACGGCTACGTCCGTCCCGACCACGGCAGAAACATCTGGGGCGAGGACGCAAAGCCCGGCTACGGACTCTTTGACCGCGCACTCGGTGCATGCTACCTCGCAGGCCTTTTCGAGGCAGTAGAAAAAGATTTGAAAAAGGAGAACTAAGCCATGTATAACGTACCTTTTCAGGTAGATCTTTCCAACAAGGTCGTTGCCGTCACCGGTGCGGGCGGCATCATTTGCAGTGAGTTCGCAAAGGCACTCGCCGCTTGCGGCGCCAAGGTTGCGCTCCTTGATATCAACTACGACGCCGCCAAGAAATATGCTGACGAAATCGGCGAAAACGCCCTTGCCGTCAAGTGCAACTGCCTGGATAAGGCAAGCATCGAGGAGGCAAAGCGCGAGATTGAGGTAAAGCTTGGCACAGTTAACTTCCTCATCAACGGTGCCGGCGGCAACAACCCCCGCGCCACCTGCGACAACGAAACGATGACCCCCGACCTTGAGGGCGCAAAGGATTTCTTTGCCTTGGAAGAGAGCGGTCTCAAATTCGTGTTCGACCTGAATATCACCTCTGCGTTCCTCGTGACGCAGGTATTCGCTGCCGACATGGTGAAAACCGGCGGTAACATCATCAACGTATCCAGCATGAACGCGTTCAGACCTCTCACCAAAATCCCCGCGTACTCCGCGGCAAAGGCAGGCATTAGCAATTTCACCCAGTGGCTTGCCGTTCACTTCGCTCCCTGCAACATCCGTTGCAACGCAATTGCCCCCGGATTTTTCGTAACAGGCCAGAACAAAGCGCTCCTCTTTAACGAGGACGGCACCCCCACCGCACGTTCCGCAAAGATCCTCGCCGCCACTCCCATGAAGAAGTTTGGCGAGATTAACGATCTTGTTGGCGTTCTGCTTTGGCTTGCCGACGATCGCGCCAGCGGCTTTGTCACGGGCACGATTATCCCCGTTGACGGCGGCTTCTCCGCTTACAGCGGCGTTTGATCACATGAAAAAAAGCACCCCTCACGGGGTGCTTTTTTGTTGACATTCCCGGAGAAAAACGCTATAATGAAGTTACCAAACGAAAGGAACTTTCCTATGAAACGCTTGCAACTGACAAAACGCGATGCGCTCTACCTTATCGTGATCGGCGTGCTGGTGCTCGCACTGGTGGCAGCACTCGTTGTTCCGTCGCTCCTCAAAAAAGACACGGAGCCTACCGCTCCCACCTACTATGACCTCAAATGCGACGCCTTTCACGTACAAAACGCAAACCTTGCCTATGGGCAAATCGTATTTATCGGTGACTCGATCACCGATCTTTATCCACTGGACAATTATTACGCAGATCTCTCGCTTGCTTCCTATAACCGTGGCATTAGTGGCGACACCACAAGCGGCGTGCTAGGGCGCCTTTACGTTTCCGCCTATGAACTCGCCCCCAGTAAGATTGTACTTATGATCGGCACAAACGATGTAAACGGCAATGATACGGTAGAAAACATCGCCGAGCGCTATAAAGAGATCTTGTCTAAGCTGCGCGCCGAACTACCGAGCGCCGAAATCTACTGCATCTCCGTCATCCCTCAAAACGAGGTGTTGGAATCCTACTCCTCGATCAACGTAGCGAAATCGACTGAGCGCATTCACGCGCTCAACACAGAAATCGCTGCAATGTGCCCCCAATTTAATGCCACGTACCTGGATCTCTATTCCCTGCTAGCAAACGAAAACGACCGTTTGATCGACACATACAGTGATGACGGTCTTCACCTGAACGCCGAGGGCTTTGCCGTTTGGACGTCACTGCTCAAACCGTATCTACAATAACAAACGAAAAAAGCACCCCATATGGGGTGCTTTTTTTAGCGGTGCAAAAGGCAAAGCAATGCAAGGCGCACCGGAGCAGACGGGCGATAGCGTATATATCATACGCGGAGATCGTCTGTGAGGAGCAACGAAGCAGTGCAAAGCATTTTGCCGCCGCAAAGGGGTTATACGGTTTCGAAACGAATCGTATTCGTCGTCCCACTCTCACTCATGCGTGAGCCGCCCGTCATGATGACCTTGTCGCCCTCTTTGAGCCCAAGTGTTTGCTTTGCAAAGCGCTTTGCGGTGTAGAAGAGCACCTCAAGTGAGGGGTAGATCTCACACATAACGGGCACGACGCCCCAAGAAAGAGCAAGCTGATGGAAAGTCTTTTCATTCACGGACAAACCAATGATATCCACCGGACTACGGAAACGCGACACCATGCGCGCAGTCATACCTGAAATAGAGCAAACCACGATGGCCTTGGCGTCGAGATCCATCGACATGCCGCAAACGGTATGCGAAATTGCGTCCATTTCGTTGCGGATGCGGAAATTCGTCGTGCTATAAAATTGCTTTTTATAATCAATGCTACGTTCCGCTTCCTCCGCGATACGCGACATGGTTTTGACCGTCAGCACAGGGTGCTTGCCCGCCGCCGTTTCGCCCGAGAGCATAATGGCGCTACTACCGTCAAACACAGCGTTTGCCACGTCCGAGATCTCAGCACGGGTGGGACGGGGGTTTTGGATCATCGACTCAAGCATCTCCGTCGCGGTGATCACGCGCTTACCCAGCATACGGCACTTGGTAATAAGTTGCTTTTGGATGGCAGGCAATTCCGCAAAGGGAACCTCTACACCAAGGTCGCCTCTACCAATCATAATGCCCTCGCACTCCTCGCAGATCTCCTGAATATTATCAATGCCCGCGCGGTTTTCGATCTTGGCAATAAGGCTGATACCCGCACCGCCGTTTTCTTCAATGAACTCCTTGACGTCCAGCATATCCTGGTGGCAAGAAACAAAGGAACACGCAATAAAGTCCACATCCTGCTCAATACCAAAGAGAATGTCGCTCTTGTCGTAGTCGCTGAGATACACTTGCTTTAACACTTTGCCGGGGAAACTCATGCTCTTGCGATTGGAAATAACACCACCTTCCTCAACGGTACAGTGCACCTCCGTGTCGGTGGTGCTCTCCACGCGGAACACAAGCAGACCGTTATTCACAAGAATCTGATCTCCCACACTCATCTCGCGGGGCAGATCCTTATAACTTACCGAAACGTGGGTATCGTCACCCAAAACATCTTCCGTAGTAAACGTAAACGCCTGACCCTCGCAAAGCGTTTCTGAACCGTTTTCAAAAAGCCCGACGCGGTATTCAGGGCCCTTAATGTCCAACATAATGGCAAGCGGAATTTTCAGATCTGCTCGCACTTTCTTGATCAGTTCGATCTCAGCCTTGTGGGATTCGTGCGTACCGTGCGAAAAGTTGAGGCGCGCCACGTTCATGCCTGCCGCGCACATTTCACGCAAAGTCTGTTCATTGGTGCAAGCAGGGCCGATGGTACATACGATTTTTGTCTTTCTCATGGGATTCTCCTTGGGTTTAACTATCCGTTAGTTCGTTTTTCCTTCGTCCGCATTTTCAGCAGCATTGGCACCTGCCTCGTCTGCTGGAACCTCTTCGACCACGTCGTATTCATATACGGCAAAGCCGTCGGGATGCATGCGTTTTACGGGCTTTCTTTCGGTTTTCTTTTCTTTCGGGGCCTCTTTCTTTTCTTCTTTCCCCTCGTCTTCCTCAAAGGTAACGCGGGCGCGTTCACGCGTTCTGTCCGTGAGCGTGCGCACAAGGAACAGGATAACGCCAAACAGCAAGAGCAGAAGCGACGCAATTAAAATCACAGCATACACACCCGACAAAACGGCAACATAGACGTGCAAACCGCCGATAAACAAGCGCTGTGCGCGCAGGTCAAAGAGCATGAGGAACGCTGTAAAAAGTATACCGAAACCGCCCAGAATCATCGAGCCAAAAAAGGCGCCGACAAGTTCTGCGCTGGATACAAATGCGCCCATAGACAACGCCACGATCAACAACGCACCGAAGAGTCGCAACACCAGACGCCAACCATTTGCCGCAAACATTTCGCCAAGCATATGTCCAACAGCGCCCGCATACTCGTCAAATCCGCCCTGTGCGTAGGAAACGTCCATCACTTCACGTATAAAATCCGGCATCACGTTGCCAAAGCAAAGCAGGAACACAAGAAACACCGCGAACGCCGAGAGTAGCGCAGGCACAAGCGCCAAAAACAGCTTGCCAAGCTGCGCTATGGGATTGAACGGGTTATAAGAGTTTTCCACAAATCCGAGTTCGCCATCCGGATCACGCACATTTAAAAAACAAATGTCGTCTATACTGTGACCGAATAGGATCGACATTGCCGCACCGCCCAAAACGCGTATCGGGGTAGAAGGAGCAAGTGCAAGTACAAGCATTCTTCTGCCAATGCTCTCATGCCCAACGAGATAGGTGAAAAGCGTGCGCAGAAGATACACTGCACAGCCAAGGACGGCGAGAGGGCCACACACAAGCAGCAGAATCTGTAAAAGACAGGATAGATAGTTAGCCATAATGCCTCCTCGTTATACCAAAATCAAAGTAATTATATCACATATTGACCGCAGTGTCAATCAGCGTATTGACAAATCGTCCCGTTTTATGGTATAATACCACCGCAACTTTGTCAAACGGCCGCGCGGTATCAAGCCGAAAGGTATTACCGTGAGGAAAGTCCGGGCTTCATAGGGCAGGATAGCTGATAACGTCAGCCGCAGGCGACTGCCGGGAAAGTGCAACAGAAATAAACCGCCCCGCAAGGGGTAAGGATGGAAAGGCGAGGTAAGAGCTCACCCACTCCTATGGTAACATAGGTTTGCTGTAAACCCTATCCGAAGCAACACCGTATGGGGAAAGTTGGCCCGACGTATTTCCCCGGGTGGCACGGGATCGCTCCCGAAGCCGTGTGGCGACATGCGGCGCAGATAGATGGCCGTTCAAGACAGTACCCGGCTTATCGACAAAGTTACAAAAAAGAGCACCGTTGGTGCTCTTTTTTGTATTTTCACACCCGTTTCGGGGTATACTACCTAAAAACGGAGGTGAGGTTATGATAAATATGAGAACGTGCGCAGTGATTGGATGCGGAAACGTAGGGGCGACAAGTGCGTATGCACTGTTGCAAACGGGATTGTTTTCTCGCATGCTTCTCCTTGACATCAACCGCGAGCGCGCGGTGGGCGAGGCAGAGGATCTCGCGCACGCCATGCCCTTTCTCTCCCCCTGCGAAGTCCTAGCGGCAGACTATAAGGATCTTGCCGAAGCGGGCCTGATCATCATCGCCGCAGGCGCGGCGCAACGAATAGGAGAAACGCGCCTTGATCTTGTACGACGCAACACAGATATTTTCCGCTCCATCATTGAGCGCATCTGCACCTATAACCAAGAAGCAATTCTGCTGGTCGTAACCAACCCCGTCGATATCCTTACCGAAGTGACACGGCGCCTTTCAAACTTCCCCTCTCATCGCGTAATCGGGTCAGGAACGGTGTTAGATACAGCACGCATGAAACACTTGCTTGGCAAACACCTTGGTGTCGATCCCCGACAGGTGCACGCCTTTATCATCGGCGAACACGGCGACAGCGAGCTGCCTGTATTCAGCAGTGCCAATATTTCAGGTATCGATCTCGATCATTTCTGCAACACATCCTGTGCCGCGTGCAACAAGGACGACCTTGATCGCCTATTTGCCGAAGCGCGCGATGCCGCCTATCGCATCATTCGCGCAAAAGGCGCGACCTATTACGCCATTGCCGAAGCCGTGCGGCGCATCGTCACCGCCATTGTGCGTGACGAGTCCGCCATTCTGCCCATATCCGTTCATACGGGTGGCGTTTACGGCATTCACGATCTCGCAATGAGCTTGCCTGCCGTGGTGTCGGCATATGGCGTAGAGCGCGTACTTGAAATCCCGCTTTCCCAAAGCGAGCAGGATGCTCTCCTTGCCTCCGCGACACAACTAACGGAAGTGTTAAACGGTCTCTCCCTTACAAACGTATAAAAGAGAAGGAGCACCGCATAGCGGTGCGCCTTCTCTTTAAATATCACTGCCGTAGGGCGGTTCATATCCTGCGCGGCGCAACGTTGCCATCACGCCAGGGGCAGCATTCACTACGGTTATGCGAAGCATCGGATATTGGGCAGCAAGCACCGAGAACATCTCGTGTGCAAAGTCGCGCCCGATCTCATCCACACCCGCAAAATCAAGCTCCGCCTCACGGAAGCCCGCAAGTACCGCGCCAAGGCGACGCGCCTCGGAGCGCGACACCGGGAAATTACCACCAAAGAAACGTCCCACGGGGATCTCAGTACGCACAAAGCCGTATTCGGCATCCACGTACTTCTCCATCACATCAGCTAGCTCACGCGTGCTGTCATTGGCAAGCGCCATCTGCACAGCGGTGCCACGGAAGCGATCACCCGTATCCTCCTCGTCATCTCCCGTGGGGGTGAACATTTGCAATTCGGAGCGAATCGCGAAATGATCCATCAAACGAGACACAAAGAAGATGCCCTCGCCCGCGTGTGTGTCAGGCGTACTCGTGTAGCCACCGGCAAACAAAAGTGCTGCCGCCTCGGCAGAGGTGATCATATCACCACTTTTCTCTCTTGTATCCTGTTGAATCTTACGGAAAATACCCGTGCCGTTATCCAGTACGCCCACAATGGTGGAAAGGCGGTTGCGGCTGACCACACAAATGATGGCAGTCGCACGCGAATGTTCCAGCGCGTTATTGAGCATCGCGGTAATGGCATAACGCCAGATCTTCTGCACGTTGGCAGGTAAATCAGAAAGCAAGGGGGCGATGTCGCGCGCGAACAGTCGATCCTCGGACTTGTCGCGCGTCGGGTCAACCGTGATACGCTTCGTCTGATACGTCACGCGATACGGCATTGAGCCGCCGACGCGCTCCACCTCGCCATTCTCTTGCAACGTGGTAAGATAATTATATACGGTGGATTTCGACACGCCGTACTTTTGCATCGTGCGTTCCACGAAATCCTTTTCCTCATCGGAAATACATTGCAACAAAAACTTTTCTGCTTGCAGCCTTTCGCTCTTCTTCATAGTGTCCTCCACTTATGTTTATATCTTTATTATACCGCGTTTTTTCAAAAAAGTCAAACAAATTTTCCAGTTTTTGAATATATTTTTCTACATTTTGGCTTTTCGTGCGCTTTTTCAAAAAAGGAGCCGCGCTCCTGCGCGGCTCCTTTGAGGCATTCCCCTTTTTACTTGGTCATACCGTTCTCGTAGGACTCGATCATCTTCTTGACCATCTGGCCGCCGATAGAGCCTGCCTGACGAGCAGTAAGATCACCGTTGTAACCCTGCTGAAGGTTTACGCCTACTTCGCTTGCAGATTGCATCTTGATTTGCTCAAGTGCCTTCTTTGCCTGCTTGTTTGCCATTTTCTTTCTCCTTCGCTCAAGTGCCGTCATCGGCACGCATCTGCTGCGCGCACACGACGTTTCGTGAGCCTTATCTATATTCAAGAGACACTTCACTCACGCTCTCGCGTGTGCTTCGCGCTCCGATTATATTGTGTGCGGCATGCAAGATTTTATGTTTGGCAATTTTTATGTCGTTTTCACGCCGACAAACCAATCCTGTCGGCAAACGGCATTGATGCGCATCAGGGTTTCTCCACCTATTATGACAAGGAAGCAACGGTTGACATGGCAATGATTGAGCAGTCTGACCGTTATATTATTGCCGCCGATCACGCCAAATTTGAGCACAACGCTTTCAAAAAGATCAGCGATCATGCGTGGCAGATTATATCGTTACCAATGAGCACCTCAGCACCGATCTCTCCGAAAAGCTTGCTGATCACGTCATAATCGTTTTGCTGTGACTTACCGCGCAAACACGCAAACAAGCCCTCTTGCACTTGGCAAGAGGGCTTGTTTTAACATTTAAAATATGTATGCCTCGCGCAAGGCACGTCGTAAGATTTCACGCTCACAAAATGGATAACGCTTACCGTGAATTAGCTGGGTGTCGTCATTTCCCTTGCCGGTCACTAACAATACATCCCCTCGACGCAGGTCATTCACGGCGCACTTGATGGCACGGGCACGATCGGGAATGATGCAGGTTCGCTCACGCTCGCCTTCGCGCATCGCATTGCGAATTTCCTCACAGATTACGCGTGGATCCTCGCCATCGGGGTCATCTGCGGTAAGATAGGCAAAATCGGCGTGCATATCAATCGCACACCCGATTCGTGCGCGTCTTTTTTTTGCTCTGCCACCCACAGAGCCGACAAGTACGCAAAGACGTCCTGTGGCAAGCGGTGCAAGAAGATCAAGTGAACGCGCAATATCCTCTCCTTCGTATGCGCTATCTATGTAGACATGGCGCTCGGTATCTGAGTAGACACACTCCATACGTCCCCATGCCACTGTTCGCGCAAGATGTGCGGAGAGTGCTGTTTCCTCCACGCCGAGCGCTCGCGCAATTGCCACAACACAAAGTGCGTTTTGAACGGAAAACGGAACGGGATTTGGTACAAACATCTCCTGCTCGCCCTGCGCAGAGCAAAGCGTAAAGCGCATACCGGGCACACCCTCGCCGCCAAAGGACAAATGTGCCTCTCGCGCCGCGAAATCTCCTCCCTCTCCAATAGAAAGAGGCGTGCCACCCACCACCATCTCCGTGCCAATAGGAAGTATTGTATACGCCGCACGAGCAGATAGCAGTCGCGCCTTCGCATCCACATAATCCTGCTTCTCTCCGAACTCACCAAATCGCAAATGTCGCGGTTCAAGGCAGGTGAGTGCCGTAACCGTGAAATCCATGCCGTCTGCCACATAATGCGCCAGTTGATAGGCGGATAGTTCTACGAGAACGTGCGTAATGCCCTCTCGCAACAGCCTTGCCAGCAAGCAGCGCAGTGACGCGGCATCAAGCACGATGGCATCGGCGCGCGAAAGCGCACCGTCTTGATACACGCCTTCTGTCGTAATCGCCGCCACGCGGTATCCCTCGCGCGAAAGCACCTGTGCCGCCATGATCGAAACGGAGGTCTTTCCCACACTGCCCGTAACACCGACGAGCGTCAAATGCCGCTCGGGATAACCGTACACGCGCGAAGCAAGCGCGCCGAGTACACGCTCCGTATGCTCACATAGCAAAACCACCGCATCATCAGGCAACTCCGGCTTCCATTGGCAAAGGAACAGGCGACACCCATTATCATAAGCAGCCCGCACGCCAATAAGCCCATCCAACAAAACGCTTTGGATCGCCACATAGAGCGCGTTTGCCGAATCCCCCTCGGGCGCGGTGATCACACGCACTATGCTGATATTTGATACGTCTTGGGGGCTTGTGTCGGCAAATCGATAGTCAATCCCTTCAAACAGCGCCTCAAAATTCATGTGAATACTCCCCTAAAATGTCCTCTGCTGAGCGGAGAATAAACCGCTCCTCCAATCCTTCTCTGTTGCGCGCGACAAAACCTTCATAGTGTCTGTCACACAATACCAAGAGCGGTATACGTGTACCACCTGCATACCCCACATCCTGCAAAATAGCGAGCAACAGCTCGTCAGACAGTGTAGCGGGTGCATCTATGAGCGTGACTGTGGGCAAAAAGCGAAGGGTAAGCGCGCGCTTTCCCGTAAGCACCGTACTGCCGATACCGTATTGCTTTTCTATCTCCCTTACGCAAGCGTGACACAGCGCGTTTGAGCCCAGCATCACGGGATACAAGCAATCGTGCAAGAGTTCCTCCATACGCCCTCCCAATGATCGTTCTGCTCTTATTATACCGCCAAACGGTATAAAAAACAAGCGAAATTTGTCCCCCTTTTAAATTTCTCTTGCATGCACACGCAAAATGCGTTATAATAGGCATGATAGGGGGTGATCCCGTGAAAAAAGAAACGCTTTACGGCATTTTCGCAAAAATGCCAACCTTGGAAACAGAGCGCCTCGTGCTGCGTCCTATGCGCGTTTCGGATAGCGTTGATATGTTTGAGTATGCGCATAATCCAGAGGTGTCCAAGTACCTTACGTGGAATCCTCATCCCGATATCACACACACGCGCCGCTACCTTGAATACCTTGGTGGCCGCTACCGTTTGGGCTCGTATTACGAATGGGCGGTCATACACCGCGAGTCAGGGCGCATGATTGGAAGTTGCGGTTTCTCCTCGATTGACACAGTAAACAACTGTGCGGATATTGGCTATGTAATGAACCCTGCCTTTCGCGGAAAAGGGTTCATGACGGAGGCGGCACGCTGCGTGCGTGACTTTGGCTTCGACGTGGTGCATTTTCACCGCATTGAGGGACGCTTTATAACCGAAAACACCGCCTCGCGTCGCGTGATGGAACGTATCGGCATGCACTATGAGGGTGTGCGCCGTGGTGCCATGCTCGTCAAAGGTGCTTATCGCGACATTGGGATGTGCGCCATGCTATCCACGGATGAAAGACTATAACAAAAAGGAGCAGAATTTATCTGCTCCTTTTCTTCTTAAAATCTCGGCTTGCCGCCACGACAGATCAGCGCCGCAATCAATCCAAACACAAGCGCTGCTGTCGTGCCGCCTGCGGCGGCGGTCAACGCGCCTGTAAAAATACCAAGCGCGCCTTTTTCATCCACTGCTGCGCGCACACCCTTGGCGATCAAATATCCAAACCCCGAAAGGGGTGTAGTTGCCCCTGCACCCGCAAATTTTGCAAAGGGCTCGTAGACGCCGACCGCCCCTAATAACACCCCCAAGTCGGATCG
>JAZNAM010000061.1:0-46105 GCA_045586515.1 Eubacteriales bacterium | reverse complement strand
TGGCTACGATCCGACTTCCGTTACGGCGATTTTTGCCGTAACGGGGCGTTTTTTACAGGTTGCAAAGCTCACGCACGACCTCGCTTGCAAGCACAAGGCCTGCAGCGGCAGGCACAAACGAAATGCTGCCGGGCGCATGTCTGCCATGCCCATCATCCAAGGTAGCACCACGCGGCACCTCGGAAGAATACACAACCTTTACACCGCGAATTCCCTCGCGGCGGCAAATGCCGCGCATCGTGCGGCAAAGCGGACAAGTATCCGTCTTTTCGAGCGTGGTCACGCGAAATGCCGTGGGGTCGAGCTTATTGCCTGTACCCATCGAACAAATGATCGGCACGCCAGCGGCGCGCGCGCGACGAATGAGCTCCATTTTCGCGGCAACGGTATCGACCGCATCCACGATGTAGTCATAATCCGAAAAATCAAACGTATCGGCATTCTCGGGCAGATAAAACGTGTCCTTTGTATGCACGATGATGCGCGCATCAATATCGTGCACACGCGACGCCGCAACCTCGGTCTTTTTCATACCAATGGTGCTTGTAAGGGCAATGATCTGGCGGTTGAGATTGCTCTCGCTCACCGTATCCGCGTCAACGAGCGTCATCTCGCCGACCCCGGCGCGCGCAAGTGCTTCTACTACATACCCTCCCACGCCGCCGATGCCAAACACTGCCACGTGGGCATTTGCGAGGTGCGAGATCCCCTCGTTGCCGATCAGCATCGCGGTGCGCGCGTGCCTATCCCCCGAAACATAGGCGTTTTTCTCTGTCATAGAACGTCCGTTCCTTTCATCATTCCAGCTCAAACGCACCGGTGTAAAGCTGGTAGTAAGTGCCGCGCTCGGCAATGAGTTTCTCGTGATTGCCGCGCTCAATAATACGACCGTGATCCAGCACCATGATCACGTCAGAATTCATAACAGTGGAGAGGCGATGTGCAATAATAAACACCGTTCTGCCCTCCATGAGCTTATCCATACCGCGCTGTACGATTGCCTCGGTGCGGGTGTCGATTGACGAGGTTGCCTCGTCCATGATCATAACGGGTGGGTCTGCCACGGCGGCACGCGCGATGGCGATCAGCTGACGCTGACCTTGCGAGAGGTTTGCACCGTTATTGGCGAGCTCCGTGTCGTAACCGCCGGGCAAACGCGTGATGAAATCATCCGCGCCCGCAAGCTTCGCTGCAGCAATGCACTCCTCGTCAGTAGCATCAAGACGACCGTAGCGAATGTTCTCCATCACGCTGCCTGTGAACAAGTTGGTTTCCTGTAACACGATGCCGAGTGAGCGGCGCAGATCGGATTTCCTAATCTTATTGATATTGATACCGTCATAGCGAATCTTGCCGTCCGCAATGTCGTAAAAGCGGTTGATGAGGTTGGTGATGGTGGTCTTACCGGCACCCGTGGCACCAACGAAAGCAACCTTTTGACCGGGCTCGGCATACACGCTCACGTCGTGCAGGACGGGCTTACCCTCCTCGTAGCCGAAATCGACCTCGGTTAGGCGTACGTCACCGCGCAACAGCGTGTAGGTCACGCTTCCGTCTGCCTGGTGGGGATGCTTCCATGCCCAAGTGCCCGTGCGCTCCACGCTCTCGGTCACGTTGCCATTCTCGTCTACGCGCGCATTCACCAGCGTCACGTAGCCGTCATCGGTCTCCGGCGCTTCGTCCATGAGAGAAAACAAGCGCGTAGCGCCAGCCATACCCATCACAAGCGCATTGATCTGCTGAGATGCCTGATTGACGTTGCCTGTAAACTGCTTGGTCATGTTAAGGAACGGCACCACAATACTGATGCCAAACACCGCGAACGTCTCGATAGGCAAAGCGGGAAATACGGCAAGCAGAGCCGTGCCAAGAGCCAAATTTGGGATGCCCGACAACATAAATACGCCACCCGACACCGCCATAATGACATAGAGAACATTGCCGATATTGCCAATGATAGGGCCAAGCGTATTCGCATATGCGTTCGCTCTGGCGCTGTCGCGGCATAGCTCATCGTTGATCTTCTCAAACTCCTCGGCGGATCGCGTCTCGTGATTGAAGACTTTGATGACCTTCTGACCGTTCATCATTTCTTGCACAAAACCCTCTGCTCGACCCATCGCCTTTTGCTGACGCATAAAGTACTTGGCAGAACCGCCACCGATCTTGCGCGATGCAATCACCATAAAAATGACCCCAATCATCAGAACCAGCGTCATCCAAACGCTGAAATAAAGCATGATGCAAAGGACAGAGAAAAGGATCACCACGGAGTTGAGAAGTGCGGGCATCGCCTGCGAAACGAGCTCGCGCAACGCGTCGATATCGTTGGTATAGTGGCTCATGATATCGCCATATTTGTGTGTGTCGAAATAGCGGATGGGCAGATTCTGCATCTTATCAAACATCGTACGGCGAAGCTTATAAAGGAAGCCCTGCGTGATGTACGCCATGAGCTGCGTCTGCACAATGATCGTCACCCAAGAAACGGCATACATGCCGCCAAGCATGATCACACGCGGCAGAATATCGTTCTTGGCGATATCCCAGGTAAATCCACTCTTTTGCGCATTTTCAATCGCTTCAAATACCTTCTGCATGAAAAGTGCGGGAGCTGCCGCCGTGATAGCGGAAATGAGGATGCAAACGATGGCAATCGGGACAAGCACAGGATAGGAGCGGAACAAAAGTTTCAGCACACGCCCCAGCACACGCGGATTTGCGGGGGGACGCTTCGGCATCTTCTTACTCATCGTTGCCACCTCCCTTCGTCTGCTGCTCATAGATCTCGCGATAGATCTCACACGTGGGCAACAACTCGTCGTGCGTACCCTTGGCTACCACGGTACCGTTCTCCATCACCAAAATAAGATCTGCTTCCTGCACAGACGCCACGCGCTGTGCAATGATAATTTTGGTCGTGTCGGGGATGTAGGAGCGGAAGCCCTCTCGGATGAGCGCATCCGTCTTGGTATCCACCGCACTGGTGGAGTCGTCGAGAATCAAAATCTTGGGCTTTTTGAGCAGTGCGCGCGCAATGCAAAGGCGCTGCTTCTGACCGCCCGACACGTTGGTGCCACCCTGCTCGATATAGGTATCATAGCCGTCGGGGAAAGAACGCACAAAATCGTCCGCCTGGGCAAGACGGCAAGCTTCGATGATCTCCTCATCGGTTGCATTTTCGTTACCCCAACGAAGATTTTCCTTGATGGTGCCCGAGAAAAGCAAGTTTTTTTGCAACACCATCGCAACAGAGTCGCGCAGTGTCACCAGATCATAACGACGCACGTCCTCGCCGCCAACGCGCACGCAACCCTCGCTCACGTCATACAGACGAGGAATGAGCGAAACAAGCGAACTCTTACCCGAACCTGTGCCGCCAATTACACCGACTGTCATGCCGGATGCAATGTGCAAATCAATGTCGGAGAGCGAGTTGCGCTTTGCCTTTTCGGAATACTTGAAATTCACATTTTCAAAGTCAATCGAGCCGTCTGCCACATGGGTAATGGCGTTCTCCGGGCTTGTCAAAGAAGGCTTTTCGGAGAGCACCTCATAGATACGCTTCATCGACTCTGCAGAAATGGTGAGAATTACGTAGACCATAGAGAGCATCATCAGGGACATCAGCACCTGCATGCCGTAGGTCAGCATCGCCGAGATCTGACCGACATCCACATTGCCAATGCCATTGATGGCCATATACGAGCCAACGATCATCACGAAAATCATGTTGAAGTACATGCAGAACTGCATAATCGGACGGTTCCACGCAACGATTCGCTCCGCACGCGTGAAATCGCGGCGGATGTTGTCGGCAGCTGTGCCAAACTTCTCCTTTTCATGCTCCTCGCGCGAAAAGCCCTTCACCACGCGCATACCGCGCACGTTTTCCTCAATGGATTCGTTGAGCTTGTCATATTTGCGGAACACGCTGCGAAAAGTGGGCAGCGCCTTTTGACCGACAAGCCAAAGCCCCACACCCAACACGGGGATGATCACCACAAAGGTGAGGGCAAGCGGACCACCCATAACAAACGCCATGATCACCGAGAAGATCAGCATCAGGGGCGCACGGATCGCGGTGCGAATGATCATCATGTAAGACATTTGCACATTCTGCACGTCCGTGGTCATACGCGTTACGAGCGAAGAAGAGGAAAATTTGTCAACGTTCCCAAAGGAGAACGCACCGACGCAGTCATAAAGGTCATGTCGCAAATTCTTGGCAAAGCCCGATGCCGCGCGCGCCGAACAGATGCCCGCAGTGGCACCGCATGCGAGCGAAGCAAATGCAAGCACAGCAAGCAACACACCACGCAAAATCACATCGCGAAGCTCTGCGCCCGCCTTGATCTGGTTGACAAGATTCGCCGTGACAAAAGGAATCATCGTTTCAATGATCGACTCGCCCACGATAAAGATCAGCGTAAGGATCGTCGGCTTCTTGTATTCGCGTACACAACCAAACAGTCGTTTGAGCATAAAAACTCCTTTCCGCCACTTGAAAATGGCAACTAATAGTTAGTAACCTAACTATTATAGCAAACAACCGCGCAAAAAGCAATACATAAAATGTGAATAATAAAAAAGTCCGTCGGGGATGTCCGCAGCATAGAGTGCCGCCGCAAGGAATTCTGTCTTTCCAAACAAAAAAGACCGCCGCAGCGGTCTTTTTTCACGTTATTCGTAGTGGGCGCGAGGGCCACCGATATACTTAGGGCGTGTACGTGCGCAAAGAATGTTGGCTTCGCCAATGCGAGAAATCGAAAGGCGCACGGGTACGGCTACGGCACGCAGCTGCATGCCAATGAGCGTACCGCCAATATCAATGCCGGCATGGGCGCGTACGCCCTCAGTGGCAACGGGATGCTCCAACATATCGTACACCGCAGTGGCAAATGCGCCACCCGCTTTGGGCCAAGGGCGTACCGATACCACCTCAATGCCGTACTTCTCGGCGCACGCCGCCTCCATAATGATGGCGCGGTTAAGATGCTCACAACATTGCGCCGCTATGTAGATGCCGCGCTCGCGCAGTACAGGATAAATGCCGTCAAGAAGCGCCGCGGCAGCAGGCGGAATAGATGCCTTGCCAATGGTATGCCCCGTCACCTCCGAGGTGGAGCAACCCACCACGAAAATATCGCCCGCGCGAAGGCCTGCTCGCTCGACAAGCTCACTGACTGCCAGGTGTGCTTCCTCACGAATCCTTGTGAGAAACGCTTCCTCAGAGCCGATGAATTCGGCCGTTCCGTCCATGTTTACCTTAATGTTTTCCATAGCCGTCCTCCTTACTTTCAATGACGAAAAGTCCACCGCGTTTAACCGAGATCATCGCACAATTTCCCGTGAGTTCATTGCTCACGGCATACTGATGCGTACGGCGAAGCGTCGCTTTTTTGAGCGGATATTTACAACCCAGCACCTCGACCCCCTTGGCAACCTCGTCCGCCACAATCAAAGAAAGATAGCGAAAGCCGCCACGCGGCACCAGCGTGCTGTTGTTGCGAATGAATCGCACGCGATTAACGCCGTCTGTCATCACGGCGCATACGTGTTGCTTTTCCAAATGTTCGAGAAGCCCTAGGTTGGAAAGCGTGTGATCAAGTCTACCAGAAAGTCCACCGATCATGACCAAATCTCGCATGCCACGCGAGAGGGCAATCTCCACGGCAAGTTGCGTATCGGTGAGATCCTTTTTAACGGGAACGCGATAAATCTCCACGTCGTCGGGTATTTTTTTCGCCTTGACCGAATCAAAATCCCCCACCATAACCGAAGGAGTAACACCAAGCGCCACCGCCGTATCAAAGCCGCTGTCCGCCGCAATAACGAGATCCTCTTGATTCGGGCGCTCCGTAATATTGGCGGCGTCGATGGCACCACCAACGTATATGTAGCAACGCATTATTTTCTGCTCCAATCATGTTTGTTTTTCAGCGCGTCAAACATCGCGCAATAGCTTGCATGGCGGCTCTTTGCAATCCTACCTTCCGAAACGGCTTCGAGCACCGCGCAACCTTGCTCCTTGGTGTGCGTACACTTGGTGTAACGGCACTCACCGATACAAGGCTCAAACTCGCGCATGGTAAAGGGCAAGTCCTCCTTGCTAAAAAAATCAAAGCGGACAAAGTCCAACATACTGAATCCGGGTGTGTCGGCAAGATATGCGTTTTCCACCCCGTCCACGGGGTAAAGGCGCACGCGGCGCGTCGTATGCTTGCCGCGCGCAATGCGTTCGCTAATCGCCCCTGTTGCAAGATCAAGATGCGGGAAAAGCGCGTTCATAAGCGTGGATTTTCCCACACCCGATGCCCCTGCAAACGCCGCCGTCTTATGCGGCATCTCGGCGTGCAGGAATGTGCGCAGTGCATCCACGCCAACCCCCTCCTTGGCGGAGAGCAAAAACACGTGGAATCCGGCGCCCTCGTAGATTGCGCGCAACTCCTGGGCGGCGGCAGGAGCGATGTCGCACTTGCCAATGACGAGCACGGGCTCAATATGGTTAAATTCCGCAATGGAAATGAGCTTGTCCACCGTTTCGGGAACGGGCGCGGGCTCTGCCGCGGCGATGGTGATAAGCAGAATGTCGAGATTCGCCATCGGGGGGCGAATGAGCGCATTTTTGCGCGTCAAGATCTCTGCGATCACGGCGCCGCCGCCATCGCGATTCCCCTCCTCCTCGCGCGCAAACGCGGCAGGATCGAACGCAACGCGCACACGATCACCCGGCAGAGGTGTCACACCGTTGTGGCGGAAATTCCCCTTGGCTCTTGCCGCCACACGCTCTCCCGACAGGGGCGTATCACCTGCGTCAAGCGCGACCTCAAAAAGTCCGCCCACGCCCTGTATGATCCTTCCGTTCTCCTCGTACTGCATAGTCTTCCTTTCCTGTTGTTTTCAAAAAAAGAATGTGAAAATGCTTGGCAATAAGCCAAGTGCCGCAAGCGTAATAATCGCCGTGAGTGTCAACGCGGCAAATGCGATGACGTTGGCAATCACCAAACGCCTGATTGAGAGCTTTTCTCCACGCGCGGCGCGTTTCTTTTTTTCTCTTGACACGACAACCCCTCCATCGGGCATTGCGCCCCAGGTTTTGTCGTTATTCTGCCCCGTTTTGGGGCTTTTTATCCTCGCTTGCCTTCGCGCTCTCCCGGCGGAGCTGTCCACAGGAAGCGTTGATGTCCGAACCGAGCTTGCGGCGCACTGTCGCACGAATACCGTTTTTCTCCAGCACAGCGGCAAACGCCTTGACCGCCGCCGCTCCGGCACGTTTGAAGCCGGTTTCCTCCACCTCGTTAACAGGAATAAGATTCACGTGGATCGGCATTCCCTCGCTTCGCGTACGCAGTGCGCGATTGAGCAAAAGCGCCAACTTCTGCGCCGCCTCGCGTCTATCGTTTTTGCCCGCGATGAGCGTATACTCAAAGGAAATCCGTCGTCCCGTTGCGCGGTAATAACGCAAGCATGCACCAAGCAGCGCCTCAATATTATACCTTTTGTTCACGGGCATGATGGCAGAACGCGTTTCATCGTCAGCCGCATGCAACGAAATGGAAAGCGTAATCGGCAAGCCAAGCGTGGCAAGGCGATCAATCTTATCCACCAGTCCGCATGTGGACAGCGAAATGTGCCGATACCCGATATTCAACCCCTTGGGGTGATTGACAAGGTACAAAAAGCGCACCACGTTGTCAAAGTTATCCAACGGCTCCCCAATGCCCATCATCACGATGCCATCAATGCGCTCGCCCGTGTCGCGCGCGGCGACGATGATCTGCCCAAGCAGTTCAGCAGGCGTCAGGTTCCTCACCTTGCCGCCGATGGTAGACGCGCAAAATTTGCATCCCATCGCGCAACCGACCTGGCTTGAGATACAGATAGTCGTGCCATGCTCATACTGCATCACAACGCTCTCTACCGCGTTGCCGTCCGCAAGTTCAAACAGATATTTCACCGTGCCGTCCAACGCCGACACCAACTTGCGCTTGATAGTCGGCAAGCGGTAAGTCGATACCTCAGCAAGCTTTGCCACCGTCACCTTCCCCACGTTAGTCATTTCGGCAGGCGAGAGCCCTTTATGTAATTGCGGAAAGATCTGCCCCGCACGAAAACGCGGCTCGCCAAGCTCGGTGAGTAACGCCTCCAACTCGCTCTCGGTGAGCGAAAGCAGTTCTTTTTTCTCGTTTTGCATACCGTTCACTGTCCTTTTTGCAGTTTTGCAATAAAAAATCCGTCCGTGCCGTGTGTGGCGGGGGTAAGCGTCAGCATTCCATCACTGTGCAACTCCCCTACGTCAAAGGGGACAAGAGAAAATTCGGGATGCGCACAAAGGAAGCGCGCGATCTGCTCCTCATTCTCCTCGGGAAGCAACGTACACGTAGAATACACCAGTATGCCCCCTTTTGCCACACAGGTGGCGGCGCTTTCTAAAATGTCGTGTTGTATAGGCGGAAGGCCTGCGGCACTCGCCACACTCTTATAGCGAATATCGGGCTTCTTGGCAAGCACGCCAAAACCGGAGCAAGGCACGTCTGCAAGCACGCGCTCAAAAACGCCCACCGTTTCGGGGGAGGCTGTCCGCGCATCCCTTGCATTTGCGCAAAGCGTATCAATGCCAAGTCGCTGTGCGCCGCGACGAATCAGCGAGATCTTGTTTTCGTGCAAGTCAAAGCTATGCACCTCGCACGCGCCGTCAAGTGCGGCGCCAAAAGACTTGGAGCCCGGTGCAGAACACAAGTCAAGCACGCGGCGCCCGCGCGCATCAAGCGCGGCAACGCAGATCTGAGACGCCTCGTCCTGAACAAAGCAAAGCCCCTCGTCAAGCGCTGCATGTAACACTTCGCCGTCCGAGAATCGCACCCCGTTTGGGGCGTATTTCGTGGGAGTTCCCCCAAAGCGAGAGAGCCATTCCTCGCGCGATATGCGCGTGTTGTTCACGCGCACGCAAGTTTCATGTGCCGTTTGCAAAGCGGCAAGCTCACGCTCAGCGCGTTCCATGCCAAAAATACGACACAACGTTTCTGCAAGCTCGGGCGTGACGGAATACGTCACGGAAAGATACGCAATGGGCTCTGCCTCGCGCGAGGGAGGGCAAATCGCTTTTCCCTCTCGGCAAAAGCGACGAAGCAAAGCATTCACAAACCCCTTGCTTCTCCCCCCTACAAGTTCCACCGTTTCATTGATGGCGGCATGGTCGGGAATGCGATCAAAATAAAGCAACTGGCAAAGGCCCAGCCTAAGCGCCATTCTCACCTGACGCTCAATAGAGGAAGGCGGAATTGCGGAAAGACGATCGATTACATGATCCAGCGTGATACGGTGCTCCGTTACGCCGTAAAACAGCGCCGTGAGCAGCGCGCGATCCGCACCCGTAAACCCGGCGCGCTTTTGCGCCGTGTCAAGTGCAATGTTGGCATACTGCCCCGCCGCCTCGCATCGAAGCAGCAATGAGAGCGCGGTGGCGCGCACGTTACTTTTTTCCATTATCTTCTTCTCGACGCCGAGGAGGCGATGAGCAACAAGCGCAACAAGCTCAAAAGGCCAACCGCAAGCGCGGCCACGTAGGTCATAGCAGCGGCACTCAGCACTTGGCGGCTACCCGCAAGTTGCTCACCCGACATTGTACCCGAGCGTTTGAGTACGCGCAGTGCACGGCGGCTCGCATTGAACTCCACGGGGAGCGTAACAAGTTGGAAAAATACGGAAAGCGCATATGCGGCAAGTCCACCAAACATTAGATATTCGCCTAGCATCGAATTACTACCGCTAGCCACGAAAGCGGAAAGCAGCAAACCGATCAAAAACATCGGCATGGCAAGACGAGAACCAAGGTTGCAAATGGGCACAAGCGCGATACGGAAACGAAGCGGCGCATATCCCTTTGAATCTTGCAATGCGTGTCCTACCTCGTGGGCAGCAACTCCCACAGCGGCAACGTTATTGCCGTAAAACACCTCGTTTGACAAACGGAGCACGCGCGCACGCGGATCGTAGTGGTCGGAAAGCTGGCCCTTTACGATCTCAATGTTGACGTCGTTCATACCGTTGCAATCCAACATTCTGCGTGCAAGCGCACCACCTGTCATGCCGGCAGGGGCTTGCACCTTGCTGTACTTTTTGAAAGAGGACTGTACCTTGATCTGCGCCACAATGGCAAAGATCATACCGGGCAACACCAGCAGAATCGTCCAGTCACCGAAAAACAAACCAAATAGCATATCAAAATCTCCTTATTTGAGCACGTCGCCCACCGACAAGCGTCTACCGCGATTATAATCGGCGGCACTCATACGTCCCTTGCCCTCGGGCAAAACGCGCAAAAGGTCTATCGCGTGACCGTCGCCGCACGCAACAGTAATGGCATCACCAAGCGCGATCACCGTGCCGGGCGCCGCCTTTGTGCTGAGATCCGCACATTTACTTTTGATCACCTTGAGCAGTTTGCCGTCAGGCGTGTGCGTAAACGTAAGCGGCACGGGGGAAAGTGCGCGAATGCGGTCATGCACACGGCGCGCAGGCGCGCCAAAATCAAGCAAACAATCCTCCTTGGTGATCTTTGCGGCATAGGTTGCCCCTGCCTCTTCCTGCGGCGTTGCCACCAGAGTGCCGGCACGGATTGCATCGAGCGTTTCCAAAAGGGCAGCTGCGCCTTCGGCACCAAGCTTGTCGTGTATCACCTCAAGATCATCATCCTCGCGGATCGGCACGCGGTGCACGATCAGCATATCACCCGTATCGAGCCCTTCTGCCATCTGCATCGTCGTGACACCCGTTTCCTCGCAACCATCCAAAATGGCGCGCTGCATGGGCGCGGCACCGCGATACGCCGGCAACAGCGATCCGTGTACGTTGATACAGCCGTGCTTGGGGTATTCAAGCACAGAGCGCGGCAAGATCTTGCCGTACGCCACCACCACGATTACGTCAGGGGCAAGCGTTTGAAGCGCTGCATCGAACGCACCATTCCGCAACGTTTCGGGCTGATAAACAGGAAGTCCTTGCTCCAGAGCAAACACCTTCACAGGGGGCGGCTGCATCGCGTATCCGCGCCCCTTTGGCTTGTCGGGCTGGGTCACTACGCCCACAACGTTTTCCCCTGCTTCGCACAGCGCACGCAAGGTGAACAACGCAAAATCAGGCGTGCCCATAAACAAAATCCGCACGTCAGTTCTCCTCGTCGAGCATACGGATCGTACGCTCCGTAAACAGATGTCCGTCCAAATGGTCGATCTCGTGGCAAAGCGCGCGGGCAAGCAGATCCTCGCCCGTGATCTCATACACCTCGCCGTAACGGTTCGTTGCGCGCACCGTCACGCGCTTGGGTCGCTTGGTTACACCAAAGCGACCGGGGATCGAAAGACAGCCCTCAGTTTCCTGCTGCTCGCCCTCGCGCGCGATGATTTCGGGATTGATGAGCTCGATGATCTCGCCCTCGTTCACCTCTACCACCGCAATACGACGCAAAATACCCACCTGTGGTGCAGCAAGACCGCAGCCATCGGCATAACGCATCGTTTCGATCATATCATCAAGCAACGTAACAATGCGTGGGGTGATCTCGTCCACAGGGCGACAAACGCGTGATAACACCTCGTCACCCAGTTTCCTTATTTTCAGTTTTGCCATACTATACTCCTTACATACGTTAACCCGAAAACGGGGATTCATTCTTACAAATTTGTGGGATTAAAATCCACGGAAAGTACTGCTTCGTCTGCACCTTTCTGACGAAATTCATCCATCAGCGTAGCAAACATGGCACGCGAGCGTTTGTTGAGCGCGCACTTGATCACAAGACGCATGCGGTAAAGCCCCTCGGCGCGATAAATGGGCGCTTCAAACGGGCCGAACACAATCACCTGCACGTCGGAAAACTCGCCCTCAATCGCGCTTTTCAACATCGCCGCAAGGCGCGCTGCGGCTTCAAAAAGCCGCTGTTCGTTTCGATGCGAGAGCGTGAGTAACGCAATATCGCAAAAGGGCGGAAAAACAAGCAACTGACGCAGTTTGATCTCGCGCTCGTAAAAAGACTCATAATCCTGCTCGCAGGCAAGACGAATTACGTCGTGATCGGGATTACAGGTCTGAATGATCGCGCGTCCGCGCTTTCCCGAACGTCCTGCACGGCCCACCACTTGGGTGAGCATTGAGAAGGTGCGCTCCGCGGCGCGGTAATCGTCCAGATACAGCGAGGTGTCCGCCATCAGTACGCCGACAAGCGTAACCTCGGGGAAATCGTGTCCCTTGGTAACCATCTGTGTGCCGAGCAACACATCCGCCTCGTGTCGGCGGAACGCGCCCAGCATCTCCTCATACGAGTAGCGCGAAGTCGTGGTATCGGTATCCATGCGAAGCACACGGGAGACGGGCAAAAGCTCGCCCAACTCCTGCTCTACACGCTGCGTGCCGTAACCAAGCCGCGCAAGATGCTCCGATCCACAAGACGGACAAGTTTTAGGCAAAGCTTGACGCCTACCGCAAAGATGGCAAACAAGCTCGCCCTCGTCATAGGAATGGGGCTTCGTGTGATAGGTAAGCGACACCGAGCAAGCGGGACAGGTCACGGGAGTGCCGCAGGAGCGACAGGAAACCACGTGATTGTAGCCGCGTCGGTTGAGAAACAGGATCGCTTGCTCGCCACCGCGAACGGTATTGTCAAGTGATTCGGTCAGCGTCACGCCAAGCGGTGAGAGATTACCCTCCCCCGCCTCGGTGCGCATATCCGCAACGACCACCTCGGGAAGCACCGCACCAGCAGGGCGTTTTTTAAGCGTGAGGAGTGTGTATCTTCCCTCTTTGGCACGCTTATAGCTTTCGAGCGACGGCGTTGCCGAGCAAAGCAACATAAGTGCTTTGTGGTACGCAGATCGAAATCTCGCCACATCTCTTGTGTGGTACTTGGGGTTCATATCGGATTTATAGGTGTGCTCGTGCTCCTCGTCAATGACGATCAATCCGAGATCCTTTACGGGTGCAAACACAGCGCTGCGGGTACCTACCACCACGGTGGCCTCACCCGTCATCACGCGGTGATACGCATCCAAGCGCTCTCCCGCGGAGAGTGCAGAATGCATCACGGCAACTCGCTCACCATAGCGTGCGCAGAAAATAGCCAGCGTTTGGGGGGTGAGCGCGATTTCGGGAAGCAGCACGATCACGCCGCGTCCCTTCTCCAGCATACCGTCAATGGCACGTAGCATGACATAGGTTTTTCCGCTGCCCGTCACGCCGTGCAAAAGGATACCATGCGCCGCACCATCCGCGCCCAAACGCTCGATCTCGGCAAGCGCCGCCTTTTGCTCCTCGCTCATTTCGTGCTCCACACGCACGCCATCGGTGCGCGCCGTCTGCACAAGATCGCGATACTCGCGCACCGCCGCACGCACTGCGAGCCCCTTTTCTGCAAGGCCGTCCATTTGCGCCTTCGTATAGCCAAGTGCGCGAAGCGCCTCGGCTGTTTTTGCGCCACTGACCAACTCCGTGAGTAACGCTTTCTGCTTATCACCCAATCGACCGATTTTACGCGTGCCGTCCAACAGTGCACGCGCCTCCTCCACGGGGATAGCAAGCGCATAAGTTACCACTTCTTTGGCGCTCATGCTACTCTTTTGCACAAGATCTTTGCGCACGAGTTTCATGCGCACAAGACGCGCCAAATGCTCGAACACATCTGCGCCAAAGCGCGCACGCAACGTTTCTGCGCGCGTCGGACCGTTCTTTTGCAGGTGTGCGTATACGTACGCTTCCTCCGCACTCACCCGTCTGGCATCACCAAGCTCCTTCCCCGTCACGCTATACTGCTCGGTAAGCGCGGAAAGCGCACCCGTAGGCAACATAGCGTGCACCGCGTCGCCCGTTGTGCAAAGCGTGTGCTCACGCAAAAACGCAACGAGCCCCAGCATCTCCTCGGAAAGAGAAACGTGAGGCGTTGCAAGCGACAAGATGTTTTTGATCTCAAAGTCAATCCCTGTGCCGTCCGATTCGCCGATTACCAACGCCATGCGTTTGTGGTTTGCAAAGCCAAACGGTACGGTTACAAAGCAACCTGCACAAATCTGGTTGTCAAACGCTTCGGGTACGCCGTAATCGTACTCCTTATCAAGAAAGGAGGGCGCATCCAGCAGCCGCACCTTTACAATTCTCGGCATTCTGCACCCTCCCTCCTCATATTGTCATCTCGTCAAATCAGTCCTCAACGGCCACGGCGTCGTTGGCTTCGGCCTCGGGCGCGTCCACGATCACATATTCGCCGTCATAAATGCTGTCAATCGCGTTCTTTACGGCTTTTTCGTTGGCAAGCTCGGGCGAGATCATGGATGCAATAGTGGGGCCGCTATCCTTGCTGGTGGTGAGTGCCGTTTCAGCGGCGACGCGCTGCTTGACGTACTCGTCGGTAATAATACGTGCGCACTTTGCGGTGGCAAGCGTGAGTTGGTAGCGGTTGTATTCGCCCTTGGTAAGATCTGCGATAGTGGGGTAAATCATCTTCATTCTCCTTCGTATATCGTGTTATGTTGTTATTTGAAATACTGTTCGGCAATGTTGCCGCCGCGCGTTACGCGGTTACGCTCGGCGCGCACGATGGCAAAAATATCTTCAACGGCGGCGCCGATCTTACCGTCGCGATTATAGATCACGTAATCATAATTTCCGACCACGTCAAGCTCCTCGTGTGTGCGGGCAAGACGGGCACGGATCTTCTCCTCTGTTTCTGTGCCGCGGCCACGCAATCTCTCCTCTTGTACTGCAAAGGAGGGAGGTAGCAGCATAATCGCAACGGCATCGGGATACTGGCGCTTGACGTTCATCGCGCCCTCCACTTCGATCTCAAGCACGAGGTTGCGTCCGCTCTGCAGTACTGCCTCGGTTGCGCTTTTAAGCGTGCCGTAGTAGTTGCCGCAATACTCCGTGTATTCAAGCAATTCACCGCGCGCGATTCGCGCTTCAAAGTCCTCGCGCGTAAGGTAGTGATAATTCACACCATCCACCTCGCCGGGACGAGGTGCACGCGTGGTCGCAGATACAGAAAACGCAAACTGTTTGCCGTGCTTTTTGCTTTCAAATACGCGTTTGAGTACCGTACCCTTACCCGATCCGGCAGGGCCCGATACCACGATCAACAATCCTTGTGTGTTGCTCATTCCTCGTCCTCCGGCACATCGTCGTCGTTGGTATCGCTTTCCAGTCTACCGACGATCGTTTCTGCCTGAATGGCGGAGAGAATAACGTGCTCGCTGTCAGTAATAATTACGGCACGCGTACGGCGTCCGCAGGTTACGTCAATGGTGCGTCCCTCGTCCTTAGCATCCTGAATCAGACGCTTGATCGGGGCAGAATCGGGGCTGACGAGTGCAACCATTCGCTCAACGGCAACCATATTACCGAAGCCGATATTGATAAATCTCATGTCCTATTCCTCACTCGAAGCATATTATTGATATTTATACAGAATATATTATAAAACAAAAGTGTGCTTTTGTCAACGCTCTTGCCAAAGTTCCCGAATTTTTTGCCCCCTTTCGCAAAAAAATCATAAAAACCTCTTGAAAAACATGCGTTTATCGTGTAAAATAAAGGGTGATACTATGGGCGTCCTGCGCCCCCTTAAAAACTTTTTATCGGAGGATAAACAACAATGGTAGTAGCAGGCGATTTCAAAAACGGTGTAACCTTTGACGACGGCCAGGGCAACGTCCTGCAGGTCGTAGAATTCCAGCATGTAAAACCCGGCAAGGGCGCCGCATTTGTGCGCACCAAGCTCAAGAACGTGATTTCCGGCGCCGTGATCGAGAAGACCTTCAACCCCACGGACAAGTTTGAGAACGCATACATTGAGCGCAAGGAGATGCAGTACTCCTACAACGACGGCGATCTTTACTACTTCATGGATATGGAAAGCTTCGACATGATGCCCCTCAACAGCGACAAGCTGCCTGATAGCTTCAAGTTCGTTAAGGAAGAAATGATGTGCAAGATCGTTTCTTACAAAGGCAACGTGTTCGGCGTAGAGCCCCCCACATTCGTAGAGCTTACCGTCACCCAAACCGATCCCGGCTTTGCAGGCAACACCGCAACCAACACCCTCAAGCCCGCAACGCTTGAGACGGGCGCTGAGGTTAAGGTTCCCCTGTTCATCAACGAAGGCGACGTGCTGAAGATCGACACCCGTACGGGCGAGTACCTCTCTCGCGCATAAGGAGGAAGACTCACATGAAGATTACGGAAAAGGCGGCATATCTCAAGGGACTTGCAGACGGTCTGGAACTTGACGCCACCACCAAGGAAGGCAAGCTGATCACAGCACTCCTTGATATGGTTGACGCGCTGGCACAAAAGGTAGATGAACTGGATCACGACATAGAAGAGCTCAATGACTACATTGAGGAGATCGACGAGGATCTGGGCGAGGTTGAGGAATACCTTTGCGAAGAGGACGAGTGCTACGATTGCGATTGCGACGATTGCGACGACTGTGATTGCGATTGCGACGAGTGTGACTGCGATTGCGACTGCGATCTGGAAACCTATGAGATTGAGTGCCCCGGTTGCGGCGATATCATCTGCTTTGATGAAAGCGTAGACCCCGAGGATTTGGTTTGCCCCGCATGCGGCAAGGCCATCGCGCTCACGGGCGACGAAGAGTAAAAAACACAGAAACCCCCACCCGTTTGGTGGGGTTTTCTTTTTATGCAACGCAAAAAGAGCAGGCAACATAGTGCCTGCTCTTTTGTTATTGTTATGCGCGCTTTGCGCGGCACTTGTCCACCAAACGATGCACCAACTTGACAATCTCGACAAGCGGGATAATGGCAAACGCAAGCGCCATCGAAATACCATACTCACGAATCGTGAGAGGAGCAAGTTCGAACACATTTGCAAGGAACGGAATCTCCAACACCAGCGTAGTAAGCAACAACGACAGAGCGCCTGCACCCCACAGCCAACCATTCTGATTCTTCATGGTGAAGATAGAACCCTTGAGAGAGCGCATGTTGAAGGAGTGGAAGATCTCACACATAGAAAGCGTGAGGAACGCCATCGAGGTGCCAAGCGCGCCTGCGTCCACGCCGACGTGGTAACCGATCAGCACGTAGCGACCGATCAGGTAGGACGCAATCGTAATAAGCGTTACGAACAGACCCTGGTATGCAACGGCAAACCCAAGACCGTCCGCGAAGATACCCTCACGCGCACCGCGGGGCTTTCGCTTCATAAGATCGGCCTCAGGACGCTCCATGCCAAGCGCGAGCGCGGGGAAGCAGTCGGTGATGAGGTTGATCCACAGCAGGTGCACAGGCTGAAAGATATCGCCCTGCTGACCAAGGATGGCGAACAGCACGGTAGCAAACAGAATGGTAAGCACCTCAGAGAGGTTGGACGCAAGCAGGAACTGAATCGCCTTACGAATGTTATCGTAGATACGACGCCCCTCTCCCGCAGCGGAAACAATGGTTGCAAAGTTGTCATCGGCAAGAATCATATCGGCAACGTTTTTGGTAACGTCCGTACCGGTGATGCCCATGCCCACGCCGATGTCGGCGTTCTTAATAGAAGGCGCGTCATTGACGCCGTCACCCGTCATAGCGGTAACTCTACCCTTCTTGCGCCAAGCATTGACGATGCGCGTCTTATGCTCGGGTTGAACTCGCGCATAAACGGAGTACTTTTCTACGGCAGTGTCAAATTCTTCATCCGAGATCGTGTCAAGCTCTGCGCCCGTAATTGCTTCGGCAGCGCTTTCGATGATACCGATCTGCATGGCGATTGCCACGGCGGTATCCTTGTGGTCGCCCGTGATCATAATGGCGCGAATACCGGCCTCGTGGCACTGGTCAATCGCAGGCTTTACTTCGGGGCGGACAGGGTCGATCATACCCGCAAGGCCGATAAAGCAAAGACCGTTTTCTACCGCCTCTGCCTCATATACGGCGGGCTCTGCGTCAAGCAACTTCTTCGCGGCGGCAAGCACGCGGAGCGCCTTGTTGGCCATCTCCTTGTTTGCGGCAAGAATGTCGGCACGCACGGCGTCGGTCATCTCAACCACAGCGCCGTCCACGAGCGCGGTCGTGCAGCACTTGAGCACCTCGTCAGGTGCACCCTTGGTAAACTGAACGAGAGTGCCGTCTGCAAGTCTGTGCACCGTGCTCATCATCTTTCTCATCGAATCAAAGGGAACCTCGCCCACACGGACGTATTCTTCCTTTTGCACGTTCTTGTCGTAACCGAGCTTTGCCGCATAGTTGACAAGCGCGCACTCGGTGGGTTCGCCCACGGCGGTGCCTGCCTCAACATCAAATTCTGCATCCGAACACATCGACATCGCGGTAGCGAGCAGCACCTCATCACAACCGTAATGCTCCACAACGGTCATTTTATTTTGCGTGAGCGTGCCTGTCTTATCCGAACAAATAATCTGCGTGCAGCCAAGCGTCTCCACAGCCGTCAACTTGCGAATGATCGCATTGCGCCTGGACATGTTCGTCACACCAATAGAGAGCACGATGGTCACAACGGTAGCAAGGCCCTCGGGAATTGCCGCAACCGCAAGCGAAACCGCGATCATAAACGAGTTCAAAACAGGTTCAATCCCAAATTCGCCATGGCTGATAAGGTTTACTGCGAACACAACGACGCAAATGCCAAGCACAAGCCAGGTAAGGATTTTAGAAAGGCCTGCGAGCTTAATCTGCAAGGGCGTCTTGCCCTCCTCTGCCTCGGCAAGCGCATTTGCAATCTTGCCCATTTCGGTATCCATGCCCGTTGCAACAACAACAGCCTTGCCTCTGCCGTACACCACAGTAGAGCCCATGAACACCATGTTTTTGCGGTCGCCAAGTGCAATGTCGCCATTGTCACCCGCCTTGAGCGCTTCCACGCGCTTGTCCACAGGAACGGATTCACCCGTAAGTGCCGCCTCCTCGATCTTCATCGAGGCACATTCGATAATTCTCGCATCCGCAGGAACGGCGTCGCCTGCCTCCAACACGATAATATCGCCGACAACAAGCTCTTCGCTGGGCACGCTGATCTGCTTGCCATCGCGAATGACCTTGCTTTGCGCCTTGGACATTTCTTGTAATGCCTCAATTGCCTTTTCTGCCTTGCTCTCCTGGAACACGCCGAGAATGGCATTGATCAGCACCACCGCCAGAATGATAACGACGTCATAAGGGAATCCTCCCTCGCCCTGCACGCCATGGTAGATCTCAAGTCCTGCCGAGATCGCCGCGGCAACAAGCAAGATGATGGTCATCGGCTCGGCAAGCTGCTTCAAGAAGCGACGGACGAGCGACTCTTTCTTTGCCTCTGCAAGCTTGTTTTTGCCGTTCTTTTCAAGACGGTCTGCCGCTTCAGCGACGCTAAGACCTTCTTCCGTGGTCGCCACCTCGGCAAGAACGACGTTGGTTTCTTCCAGATAATGTTTCATTATCTCTCCTTTCTACTGTGGGGAAATTGATACAAAAAAGGCCCATGTAGAGTGTCCCCCTACATGAGTCTCGTTAATCAAGACAGACCAAGCCGTACGGCCAGTGATGTTGATCTGCCTCGCAAAGTTCGAACGCGCGCGTCGACCCATGCGTAACTACTCCCTCACAATTACAATTAAATTATATCATCATTTTTGAGGTGTGTCAAGATTTTTTGTATAAATTTGCGGGCGCCGTCAAACGGCGCCCGCGTTTCCCTTATTTCAAAGGATTTTTATAGGTGGTCAAATACTTCTTTGTGCCCTCGCACATGGTGATGTACAGCTCGCGCTTTTGCTCCATGGTGAGCTCCTTAATCATATTCAACTGGGCGAAACGGGTGAACGCGTAGGTGAGATCCTCGCTAAAACCTGCATCAAGGATCGCCTCGTTCTCGCGCGCCGCGCGAGAAATAAGCGGATAGATGCTGTCGGGCACGTTGCCTGCGAACACGGGTTGCAATGTGCCGTCACGGAAGGCGGCATTCGTTTCCACGATCGTACCGATGGGCAGGTTGGCAATCTGTCCGCGGTTGGGCACGTTGATATTGGTTACCATGGTGCTAAGACCCAGCAACGCACGCATCTGGAACGTGCCCTCCTCACCGCTGTCCTTGAGTTCGAACACTTCCTCGCCCGAAAGCAATCTTGCACTGCGCTCCAAACGCTTCACAAGGTTTTTCTTTCTCCACGCCACCGTAGTAAGACCAAACATCCACTTCTCGACACATTCGGGAGAAGCAAGATAATCCTTATTGTCCATAAACTCGGCAAGATGTCTGTCGCCTGCCGCGGCAACGCAACCAAAGCGACGGAACAGATCCATGCGCACACGGGCATTAGAAGAAAAGGAGTCGTTCATCCAGTTGCCAAGCCCCTTTTTGTTGTAGCCAACCTCGTAGAGCTTATCCACAAACTGCTCATAAATGGGAAACAAGTCCATATTGCGATACTTGGCGGAGGTAAACCAGGTGAAATGATTCACGCCCACAACGTTCACGCAGATATCCTCGCGCGGCACGTCCACCATACCCTTGATCTCGGCAAGTGCGGCAGAAAGCAGCTTTTGCGTGCCGAATACCTCGTGACAGCAACCATATGCTTTGATCTCAGGGAACTCGCGGTAAAGTGCACCGATACAAACGGCCATAGGGTTGGTATAGTTGATCACCCACGCATCGGGGCAGTAGGTGCGCACCGCCGCGGCGATCTCACGCATCTGAGGGATGGTGCGAAGCGCACGAATGAATCCGCCGGGACCCGCCGTATCACCAACCGACTGGTAAATGCCGTACTTTTCGGGCGCGTGCACGTCCGTCTCCATCTCGTCGAAGGTGCCGGGAAGGATAGAAACGATCACGAAATCCGCACCCGTAAGCGCTTCACCAATGGTAGGCACCGCATGGTAGCTCCAACGCTCGGTCGGGAATTTATTGCCGATAACTTCGTTGTTCTTTGCCGCCTCGTAATCAATATCGTACAAATAAACCTCACCCGACATATCTTCTGCCTTGGTCAGGTCGTTCATCAGCGTCCACGCCCAACCGCGCGAGCCGCCGCCGATATACGCAAGTTTCAAATCCTTTACGTTGTTTCCCTCATGAATCATGATGTTACTCCTTTGCGCTTATTTTAATTGCCTTCATTATAACACGCCTTTTACCCCTTTCCTATAAATATATTGCCCGTTTCCCTTCCTCGTTGTAAAATATTGCGCTTTTTTTAAGTGTTTTTCTTTTTTGACCGCGTTATCGAGCTTCAACAAAGCAATATTTTACAAAATACGCAAAAGCGGTCAATATTGTGCTATTCTTTTTCCGCGCAGGCGTGTTAGAATGTATGGTGGAAATATCAACAAAGGAGAACAGTGTATGCTTTTCAATAAACCCATCCGTACTGAACGCTTCATTCAATTTGGCGAGGGCGGCTTTTTGCGTGGCTTTGCCGACTGGATGATTCAAAAAATGAACGAGAAAACCGAGTTTGAAGGCAGCGTTGTTGTGGTGCAGCCCATCGAGAAAGGCATGTGCGACATGCTTGCGGCACAAAACTGCAACTACACCCATATCATTCGTGGCGAAGAGGGCGTAGAAAAAAGCGTCATTGACGTGATCTCCCGCTGTGTAAATCCCTATACCGATTTTGATGCGTATCTTGCGCTCGCCGAGCAGCCCGAAATGCGCTATGTCATCTCCAACACCACCGAAGCGGGCATCACCTTCAGCGAAGCGGACAGCATCACCGATGCCCCCCCTGTAACCTTCCCCGCCAAGGTCACGCGCTTGCTGCAACGCCGCTTCGAACTGGGTCTTGACGGATTTGTGTTCCTGCCCTGCGAGCTAATCGATCGAAACGGCGACAATTTGCGCCGCACCATACTGCAATACGCTGATCTCTGGGATCTCGGTGACGCCTTCAAATCGTGGGTGTGCGAGAAAAACGAATTCTGCAACACGCTCGTTGACCGCATCAATACAGGTTACCCCAAGGGAGAAAACTTGAACCTCGGCTACGAGGATAACATGGTCAACACCTCGGAATACTTCCACCTGTGGGTGATCGAAACCGCACTGGATCTTGAGCGCGAGCTGCCCTTTGGCGCGGCGGGCCTCAACGTGATCGTCACCAAAAACGAGTTGGAGAAATATCGCACCCGTAAGGTACGTATTCTCAACGGCGCACACACCTCCATGGTGCCCTACGCACTTCTTTCGGGCTTTGACACCGTCAAATCCTGCACCGAGAACAAAGAGATGCTCGCCTATATGAGAAAGTGCATCTTCGAGGAGATCATTCCTACGCTTGATCTGCCCCGCGAGGAGCTGGTCGATTACGCAGAGAACGTGCTAACGCGCTTTGCGAACCCCTACATTAAACACTACCTTTCCTCTATCTCGCTCAACTCCGTGAGCAAGTTCAAGGTGCGCGTGCTCCCCTCCATTCTGGAGTACAAGAAGCGCTACGGCAACTACCCCCAGACGTTGGTATTCGCTTTTGCCAAGCTCATCGACTTCTACCGCACGGATATGGTCAACGACGTCCCCGAGGTTGCCGCCTTTATGAAGAGCGCAACCGTTGCCGAGATCCTTGGAAACGTCACGCTGTGGGACGAGGACCTCACCGACCTTGTACCTGAGGTATCCCAATATGCAAATCAATAAGCTTGATAACGTCGAGGTCAACCTCGAAAACGGCCATAAATACGCACTCGCCACCATCTGTGCGGGCGAGGACATCATCAAATACGGCAACCCCATCGGTCATGCAACCCATGACATTAAGGTGGGCGAGCACGTACACACGCACAATGTAAAAACGAACCTATCCGACACACTCATCTACACCTACAAGCCGGAGGAGATCGACTTTGCCGTCACCCCCTCGGCGCGCACCTTCATGGGCTATCGCCGCGAAAACGGTGAGGTTGGTATCCGCAACGAAATCTGGATCGTCAACACAGTTGGATGCGTCAACAAAATAGCGGAGCGCCTTGCCACACTCACCGGCGCGCTCGCCTTCCCTCATCCTTTCGGCTGCTCACAGCTTGGCGAGGATCAATCTGTCACGCAAAAAATTCTCGCGGGCATGGTTCGCCATCCCAACGCCGCGGGCGTGTTGGTGCTCGGCCTTGGTTGTGAGAACAATAATATTGAGCTTTTCAAAACCGTTCTCGGCGAATACGACGCAAAACGGGTAAAGTTTTTGAACTGCCAGGATTTCGAGGACGAATTTGCCGAGGGCGTGCGCCTCATTGAGGAACTGAAAGCATACGCCGCAACCTTTTCGCGCGAGCCAATCCCCGTATCCGCACTGCGTGTGGGTCTAAAATGTGGCGGCTCGGACGGATACAGTGGCATCACCGCCAACCCCCTTGTCGGCAGATTTTCCGATGCCCTGATCGGCATGGGCGGCAGCTGTGTGCTCACCGAGGTGCCCGAAATGTTCGGCGCGGAACATTTGCTCATGAAACGCTGCGTAAATCGCGATATTTTCGACAAAACAGTTTCGCTTATCAACGACTTCAAAGACTACTACAAGCGCCACGACCAAGTGGTGTACGAGAACCCCTCGCCCGGAAACAAGAAGGGCGGCATCACCACGCTGGAAGAAAAATCGCTTGGTTGCGTGCAAAAAGCAGGAGCCGCCCCCGTTGTGGACGTGCTCGATTACGGCGACACGGTGCGCGCACACGGACTTTCCCTTTTGAACGGCCCCGGTAACGACCTCGTTGCCGTCACCAACCTAATGGCCGCCGGCTGTCACTTGATCCTATTCACCACGGGACGCGGCACACCGCTCGGCGCCCCCGTCCCCACCGTAAAGGTCGCTACCAATCACGCACTTGCCGAGCGTAAGGCAAACTGGATCGACTTTGACGCCTCTCCGGTCCTCGCAGGCAACGATCTGGACGGTGCGTTCCTTGATTTCGTGCTGAACGTTGCCTCGGGTAAGGAAACCAAAAACGAGATGCGCGGCTATCGCGAAATCTCCATCTTTAAAGACGGCGTAACGCTGTAAGTAAAGGAGCAACCTATGGCAAAAAACATCATTCATGACGATTTTCTTTTGCAAAACGATACGGCGAAGCACCTGTATCACGATTACGCAAAAAATCTCCCCATTATCGACTATCACTGTCACCTCTCGCCCGAACTGATCGCAAACGATTACACCTTCCGCAGCATCGGTGAGCTGATGCTCGCCGGTGACCACTACAAGTGGCGTCAAATCCGCACCTTCGGCGTGGAGGAGCAGCGCATCACGGGCGATGCTTGCTGGCAGGACAAGTTCCGCGCGTTCGCCGCGGCACTTCCCTACTGCATCGGCAACCCCCTGTACCACTGGACGCACCTGGAGCTTGCACGTTATTTCGACGTGGCCGAAGCCCTCTGTGAAAACAGCGCGGACGCGATCTACGCACAATGCGAAGCCAAAATGGCAGACGGCTCCTTCTCGACAAAGCAGCTCATTGAGCGCTCCAACGTGGAAGCGCTCTGCACCACCGACGACCCCATCGACACGCTCGAGCATCATCAAAAAATCCGCAAGAACGGCTATGCGGTCAAAGTACTGCCCACCTTCCGCCCCGACAAAGCAGTAAACATTCACAAAGAAACCTTCCTGCCCTACATCAAGGCAGTGGGCGTGACGAGCTATGCAGCTCTCAAGGCGTGGATCTCGGCGCGCGTAGATTTCTTCCACGAGAACGGCTGTCGCCTTTCTGACCACGGACTTGACTTTATCCCCTACGCTACGGGCGACGCTTCTGCGGTATTTGACAAAGTGCTGGCCGGCGGTACCGCAACCGACGTTGAGGTCGAGATCTATATGACCGATCTACTGCTCCACTGCGCACGCGAATATGCGGCGCACGGTTGGTGCTTGCAGATTCACGTGGGCGCGATCCGCAACAACAACACGCGCATGTATCGTGCACTTGGCCCTGATACGGGTTACGACAGCATTGCAGAAACGCGCGTGGCAGAAAACTTAGCCAAGCTCATGGACGCACTGGAGAGCAGCAATCAGCTCCCCAAGACGATCCTTTACTCCCTCAACCCGAAGGACAACTACACGCTTGCAACGCTGATGGGTTGCTTCCAGGCGCCCCCCTACCGCTCCAAGATCCAACTTGGCTCCGGCTGGTGGTTCAACGATCAAAAGGACGGCATGGAAGCACAGCTCGCCGCACTCGGCAACCTCGGCATGCTCGGCGCATTCGTCGGCATGCTGACCGACTCGCGCAGTTTCATCTCTTACCCCCGTCATGAGTACTTCCGCAGAATTCTGTGCAACCTGATCGGCAAATGGGTTGAGGAAGGACAGTACCCCCGCGACGAGGAGATGCTCCGCAACATCATTGAGGGTGTCTGCTACCGCAACGCAAAGGCATATTTCAACTTCTAATAAAAAAAGCCCCCATTCGGGGGCTTTTTTTATTTTTCTGCTTTCGCATTAGCGATTCCCTCATACTCTTTGAGGAACGCTTCTGCCTTTTTGGTCATACGCATCGACACCGTTTTCGCATCGCGGAAGCCGAAAACGATCGCAAGATTGCCAAAATACTTGTCGATAATCTGCACACGAATGCGCAGTTTTTTCTCCTCTGCCCAATCGGCGCTAAACGCCGCATCGTAGTAGTTGCCGGGGGCGGGAATAGTCGCCACAAGGTCGGAGTATCCCTCCTCAGGGAACTTGGCGAACTCGTTGTAACCAAATCCAAACGGGAAGGACTTCTCTCCTTGCGCGTTTTCATAGGAAAACACACCCCGTTTGCCATCGAAATCAAGTTTGAACCATCGAATACCCATCGGATTCTCTTCGCATGCAAAAGTCACGCCGCCAATCTCTTTGGAAAAAGCGCTCTCCGTTGCCATGGGCAGCGAGAAGAGTTTGCGCGTGCTTTCTATCTTGGCAAGCGCACACTGCGAAGCCATATCGTTCACCTGTGTTGTTTCGTCAAGGTGGTCGAGAACGTTTCGCGAGAGGGCCTCAAAGATCTGCTCGTAGTTATGTGCATTACCCTGGTTATCCGAGTTAATAATGAAAATAAAGTCATGTTTAGGGTCACAGCATGCGATCTGGTTGCCCATGCCAAACATGCCAAAACTGCCGCGTGGCGCACCCCAGAACTGGTAGCCATAGCCGTATGTCGCATGATTGTTAAAGCCGTAATCCTCGTCACACACACTCATGGTGAGCGCATCGTTCAAATACGCTTCGTTTAAGTAACGCTTGCCGCCAAACGTGCCTTTGTTCATCACAAAGCGGGCGAAGAGCAAGAGGTCGCGTGCGGTACACATAATGCCAGAATCCCCGAACGAGTGGCCGCCTGGTGCTTGGATACAGTATGCATCCTTTGAAAAACCGATCTCATCGAGCACCTTTTCCTGCAAGTAGGAAAGGAAGGTTTTGCCTGTCAATCGCTCCACAATAACACCCAACATATAAGTGGCTGCGCTGTCATACTTGAAAAGCGTGCCGGGATACTTCTGCTCGGCGCTTTGAAAATACACCTCGGTGCGATCGTTTGTCCCCGATTTAAACCAGTTTACGCCATGCTCAACCGTCGTTTCCATCTTCAACATCTCGCGAATGGTGGAGGAGTGCGCAGTTGCGCCCTCGCGCGCCACGTAATCGGGGAAGAATTTGATCATGGGATCATCAAGGGACAAAAGTCCGTCCTGCTCACAAAAGCCGATCGCCACGGATACAAAACACTTGGAAACCGAATACATGCGATGCTTGAACGCTGCATGGAAGGGCGCCCAGTACGCCTCAGAGATAATCTTGTCCCCACGGGCAAGAATCACGGCGTGCGTGGAGAGCTGATAGCGCTCCAACTCCTTATAAAAATCAATGATACGAGCAGAGGAAATCCCCGCCTGCTCGGGCGTGCAGTATTGCATACGCTTCTCCTTTCAAGTTTTCACAACATTCTGTTTTTTGATGTCATTCCCTCGCCGTTTTTTGTAAAATATTGATGCATTTTTCCTGTTTTCCTCTTGCATCGTCGCACAAATTGCGCTATAATAAAAGTAAGATAATCGGAAAGGAAGTGGTGAACGATGGCACAAATTGCACTCATTCAATCGGGTGATTTCTTCATGGAGAAAAGCACGATGAAGCAGTCTATGCTCGCGATGCACCATCACACCACGCACGAGCTCTACTTTCTGATCAAAGGCGAGCGCGAGTACTTTATTGAAGATCAATTTTTCAAAATCGGCGAGGGAGATCTTGTGCTGATCCCCAAAGGACAGCTACACCGCACGGGTGGCAAAGGCGCCACGCGTTACCTCATCCAATTTTCCGACGAGTTTTTCTCGCGTTTCTTCACCCCCGCCGCAACGGGGGAACTGCTTACGGGCAGCCCTACCGTCTTCCGACCCGACACGGCACTTGCCGATCGCCTCAACGTATTGTTCAACACGTTACTTGGTGAGTACCAAAAGGCGGGATGCACGGCAGGCACGGATGCGGATGCACTGCTTGCGGGCTATCTGTATGAGATCCTATTCTCCATGCGCTTTGCAAGCAATGGATATATCAAGGAAGCATATGCCGACGCACGCGTGGCGCAGGTCATCAAATACATTAACGAAAACTACAACCACATTACCGATATTGAGCAGATTGCCGATCACTTTTTCATTTCCAAGTACCATCTGTGCCGCATCTTTAACAAGAATCTCGGCATACCCCTCATCACTTATCTCAACACCATCAAAGTGCGTGAAGCATGCGCGCTGATGAAACGTGGACGCTCCAACCTCACCGAGATCGCGATGGCGTGCGGTTTTAACTCCTCCTCGTATTTTTGCAAAGTGTTCAAAAACGAAAAGGGCGTATCTCCTACCGAATACAAAAAACGTCTGCGTACGCAAGGAAAATGACGCAAAGCCCCCGCCACGGGGGCTTTTTTATGCGTTCATAAAGCCGAACCCGATGATCTCATTGCTGGTGGTAATAATGATAAACGCATCGGGATCGATGTCCTTGACGCAAGAGCGCAACCGCACCGCCTCACGGCGGGAGCAGACCACGTGAAGCATGGTTTTTTCCTCGCCAGTATACGCGCCGACCGCCTTTGACCGCGTGGCACCGCGCTCCAGCGTTTCCATTACGAAAGTTGCGATTTCGTCCGCTTTTGTGGTGACAACCACGAAATACTTGCAGGCATTAAAACTCTCTAGCGCGCCATCCACAAAAAAGGACTTTGCAAGAAGGCCCAGCATGGAAAGCATACCCGTCTGCGGCCCAAACACAAAAAACGCACTTGCCGCCACGAAAAAATCGGTAACAAACAGCACCACGCCGATATGAAGCCGCGTATATTTTTTAAGAATCAGCGCCACGATGTCCGATCCACCTGACGAGCCGCCCGCATTGAAGATCAGCGCACAACCGGCAGACGTGAACAAAATAGCGTACAAAAGTTCGAGAACAGGCTCGGAAGAAAGCGGAAATGAACCCTGCGGTATAAACTCAAGAAGTCGTGTGGTCACAGAATACAGCACCGTACAATACACCGTTTTTGCACCGGTACCTCGTCCAAGAATCAAAAAACCAAGCAAAAGCAACACCGCATTCACGATCACGATCCACGCATTGGGCGAAAAAAAGGAAAGATACTTGGCAATCAGTAGCGCCACACTGGATGAGCCACCTGTCACAAAATTGTTGGGAATCTCGAATAGCCCCACGCCGACGGACAGCAACAAGCTACCCAATGTCATAAAGACAAGGTCTTTTCCGTTCCTCTTAAAAAAGTTCTGCATATATTCCCCCAAAACGCCCCCGTTTTGGGGGATATTTCATTTCTCGTTGGTCTGGTTTGCAGTTTGGAACAGTTCACGATACACATCAAGATGTGCTTCGCAATCCAGATAATGCGCAAAGCAATGGTTGTGGCGCTCGGTGGCCTCGGGTGCGTACGCGCGCGTGACGGAGCGCGTATAGTGAGCCGCCTTACTCTCGCAGAATGCGTGCCAGCCTCGGCGCCATTCCCCGTTTGCAAGCTCCTCGTTGCGCTTCTCAAACGCAGCCATAATGCGCTCGGCTTCTGCGCTGCGCGCGATATGGATGCTGCCGCTCGTACCTTCAGTCACGGGGATAAACTCGATCTCGTGCGTTCTCGTATCGTAGCGAACGGCAAGCGAGTCGTGCCAATTTTCGGGCAGCACCTCGTCATCGGCGAAAACGAAATGAAAGTTACCCTGGCCGTACAGAATATGGGAACCCTTATACTGCTCGTAGCAGCCGATACAATGGCTATGCTGACAAAGTACCACGTCTGCACCATGCGCCGCCATGGCGCGGCACGCCTTGAGAAGACGGGGCGAGGGATACTCGCACTGCTCCTTGCCACCGTGATAGGTCACGATCACGCGATCTGCGTGCTTTTTTGCCTCGGCAATCTCCAGCATCGTTTCAAACGCGTCGAACGCGCGCGCACCCATGCGATCGGGAAGCGCGTAGGAATACTCATGCTCGCACACGCAGATCAATGCAATGCGCTCGCCGTCCTTTTCGATGATCAGGTCGCGCTTGGCATCCTGCTCATTCTCGCCAAAGCCCGTATACGTGATGCCCACACTGTCAAGCGTGGCAAGAGAATCAAGCGCGCCTTTTTTGCCGAAATCAAAGAAATGGTTGTTGGAAAGGCAAGCGTGCGTCACACCAAGCGCCTTCAACGTCTTCGCGCCCGCGGTTGACATCTTGATGCAAGGTCCAAACTTTTCAATGCCTTGCTCATGCTCCGTTACGGCGCACTCAAGGTTGATCAGGTTCACGTCGTTCCCTTCAAAAAGCGTACGGGTATCACCAAACAGATGATCTACCTCGCCCGCAGCGAAAATATCAGCAGTCGCCTTCGTAGGAGATACGTCACCCAGCAATAAAGTTTTCATAGTCGTTCCCTCTTGCAAAATTAAGATTGACATTCCGCGCTTTTATGCTATAATAAGGGCAGTAATATCTATTCTCATTATACTCCGCAAAAAGGCACGGAGTCAATACACGTTTCTGCGCTTTTTTGGCTGTTTTTGCACTATTTTAATATGCCAGGAGGGATATCACATGTACAGCTATCTGGTGCGTGAGCTCAGACACTACTGCAACATCACCGTGCCACACTGCGACAAGATTGCAGAGCGCGTGATCCCCTACTACGATTTCACCTACGTGCTTGAGGGCAGCATGACTTACGTGATTGACGGCAAGGAAGCCACAATCAAAGCAACCGACGCCATTTTCCTCCCACCCGGCACGCGCCGCGCGCGGCGCGCAGGCACAGAGCCCGTTCGGTACGTCAGTTTCAATTTTCATCTAATGGAGGGCGTTTCTCTTCCGTTTGATCGCGTGTTGCGTGGCTGTATCTCGGATGATACACGGCGGCTTTTTAAGCTGTTCGCACAGCAGCATCTCTCCCCCAAATTCCACTCGGAGCAAAAATGTATCAACCTACTCAACTATATCCTGTTCGAGTTGCTTGACAGCACTGCGCTGGGAAGCAAAAACACGCACGTGCAAAAAATAATGCGCCACGTAGAAGAGCATCCCGAAGCGGACCTCTCGCTACACACGCTCGCTTCGCTCGTTGGTCTCACGCCCGAATATACCGCAACGGTGTTCAAACGCGAAACGGGCAAAACGGTGACCGAATACGTCAACGAACGCCGTCTACTGCTTGCAAAAAGCGAGATCTGCAACACAAAGCGCCCTCTCACCGAAATTGCCATGAACGCGGGCTTCTCCAACTACCATTATTTTACCCGCCTGTTCAAAAAACATTTCGATACCACCCCCACAAAAATGCGAAAGCGATCCGAATAAGGAGAATGCCGTATGAAGCTTGTGCTCACACAGATCAAAAACAAGTTTGATGGCAAATACTGCTACACCCACGCAAGGGCGGCAAAAAAGGCAGACGGCGAATGGGTGTTGACCACTCAACCCTTACTGCTCACAGGTATGGACGTGTTTTACGGTATCGAAATCCGTCGTTCCAAGGACGGCGTAAGCTGGACGCCCCCCGTCAAAAGTCGCGCGCTCGCACGGCGCACGCGCCCCGATGGGTTAGATGAGGTGATGTGCGATGCAACGCCTTTTTTGCACCGTGCAACAGGTAAATTGATTCTTACCGGTCACAACGCACTCTACGGTACCGACAATAAGATCGCCCCGCCGCCCCGCTCGCGTAGCAGCGTGTACGCGATATGGAACGAAGAAACAAGCGATTTTGAAAACTACCGCGAACTTGCTATGCCAAACGATGACCTCTACTATGAATCGGGCGCGGGCTCTACGCAAATCTTGGAGTTGGATAACGGCGACCTGCTCATTCCCATCTACCATTCCACCTACGAAGCAGCATGCGACCCGTGGCACGCCTGTGCGCGCACGTGCGTCATGCGTTGCGGTTTTGACGGCGAAACGCTTACCGTTAAAGAAATCGGAAACTCCCTCACGGTAGACGTGCCGCGCGGCCTTTGCGAGCCCTCTGTTGCAACCCATAACGGCGCGTATTTCCTTGCCTTGCGCAACGACGAAACCGGATTTGTCGCAAAAAGCGAGGACGGTTTGCACTACAGCGAGCCCACGCCGCTCGTATTTGACGATGGCGAAAACATCGGCAACTACAACACCCAGCAGCACTGGATCACGCATGACGGCAAGCTTTACCTCGTTTATACGAGAAAGGGTGCCAATAATGATCATGTATTCCGTCACCGCGCGCCTCTCTTTATCGCGGAGTTTGACACGGCGCGCATGTGCATCATCCGCGCAAGCGAGCGCGTTGCCGTGCCCGAGCGCGGCGCACGCCTTGGAAATTTCTCTTGCTTTATCGAAGACGAGAAAAGCGCCTACGTCATCGCCGCCGAGTGGATGCAAAGCATCAAAGGAAAGGATTGGCGTTACTGCATGAGCTTTGGCAGTGACAACTCTATCTTCCTCTCCCACATCACGCCAAACTAACAGAAAACCACCCCGTTTGTATACAAACGGGGTGGTTTTCTGCTTCCCTCCCACCGAAAAACTTTGAGCAAAATTCGAAAATCCTCTTGACACGCGGATACTATGCGTGGTATAGTATAGGCGAGAGGACCAATCGCGACTATAACGCAAGGGGGACACTATGGACGTTCAAATCAAACGCGGTCTGCTTGACGTATGCGTGCTTGCCGCCATCAAGGAAGCACCGTCCTACGGGTATCAGATCATCAAGGACCTCGCACCCGTTGCCGAAATATCGGAATCCACGCTCTACCCCATCCTGCGTCGCTTAGAAGCGGCAAAGCAACTCACGGTAGAAAGTGCCACACACAACGGTAGAACGAGAAAATATTACCACATCACCAAAGAGGGACTTGCCCGCATAGAAGAATTCAAGACAGAATGGCGGGAAATACTCTCCATTTACCAGTTCGTTGCAAAGGAGGACACAAACACGTGACAAAGCAAGAATTTATCGCGGCGCTTGGCGCGCTTTTATCGGGACTTCCCCGCGAAGAGCTTGACAAGACGCTTGCCTACTATAACGAAATGATAGATGACCGCATGGAAGACGGCATGACGGAAGCGGATGCCGTGCTCGCCCTCGGCGACCCGCACGAGGTCGCAAAGCAGGTTATTGCCGACACGCCCATGATCAAGCTCGCCCGCGAGCGCGTCAAGCCAAAACGCCGGTTGCGCACGTGGGAGATCGTACTGCTATCGGTAGGTTCGCCCGTTTGGGCGTCAATCGCCATCGCCCTTTTGGCCGTGTTCCTTTCACTCTACGCCGTGCTTTGGACACTCGTTGCCGTGGTATGGATCGTTGGCGCCGCGTTTGCCGTCTGCGCCGTTGCCGGCATTGCTGCAACCGTTCCCACTCTCTTCCTTGGCAATATCGGCCTCGCGCTCTTTTACCTTGGTGCAGGGCTCGCACTTGCAGGACTTTCCATTTTCACCTATTACGCCGCACTCGCCGCAACGCGCGGTACGCTGCGGCTTAGTAAAACCATCTGGCTTGGCGTAAAGCGCGCACTCGCGAGAAAGGAGAAAACGGCATGAAAATCGCACTCATGATCGCTGGCATTCTACTTGCCGTGGGGCTGATCCTCGGCATGGTCGGGCTTGCCTCTAACGGATTTGATTTTAAGGAGATGAATACGATGAACACTGTAGAAAACACCTATACGATTACGCAACCATTCTCCCACGTCGCCATCGATTCCTCCGTCGGCGCCGTTGAGCTCCGTCCTGCGGCAGATGGCATCTGTCGCCTCGTTTGCGAGGAAACCGAAAAATTCTATTTCGTATCCGGCGTAGAGGGTGATACGTTGTGCGTCCAGCTCGTAAATGATATGAAATGGTATGAGTTTATGAGCTTCCGCGCAACGGACGTGAGCGCTATCCTCTACCTCCCCGAGGCGACCTATGCTTCGCTTCACATTAAAAACAAAACCGGCAGCACCACCGTCGCAGGCGGTTTCACGTTTGACAGCGCCAAAGCAGTAAGCACCACGGGATCCCTCCGTTTCTCCTGCAACGTGCAAAAAGACCTTGATCTTGAGGCCAACACCGGATCTTTGACGGTGGAAAACGTCATAGTAGGTGGCAATTTTACCCTGAACAGCAATACGGGCAGCGTCACGCTTGACACGCTGACCGTTGACGGCGCGCTTGCGTTGGACACAACCTCGGGCAGCGTCAGAATGAATGCCGTTACCTGCAAAACGCTTGACGTAGAATACAGCACAAGCGGCGTCACGCTCACCGACGTGGTGGCAAGCGAAACAATGGAGATCGAGGGAAACACGGGAGCGCTCCGCTTCACACGTATAGATGCCCCCCGCATCGAGATCGAAACATCCACGGGTAGCGTGCACGGCACGCTGCGCGGCGAGAAGATTGTGTATGCGCACTCCTCTACCGGTTCGATCGACATCCCCCGCGGCACGCAGGGCGGTGTTTGCGAGATTGAAACGAGCACAGGCGGTATTAAAGTTGAATTTGAATAAAAAGAGCCCCTCGGCATACGCCGAGGGGTTTTCTCTACGTTGCCGTATCCGTCACGGCACTTTTCTTTTCCTTTTTCTGCTTGTTTTCGTACACAAACCATGCCACCACCAGCGACAGCGCACCCGCCACCAGTTTCGCCACGATCATGGCGCCGACAAGTTCAGGGCCACGCGCTTGCGTGAAAGCAAGGTGCGATCCGAACACGAATGCGGCGGATGCCGCAAAGGCGGAATTGAGCACCGCGCCCTTGTCATCCATTTTATCCATCGTGCCAAACACGGTTGAGTTGCTGGCAAGATTGGCAATAAGGCCGAGCACAGACACCTCGTTGATGCCAACACGACGACCAAGCGCACGCAAAGGACGGCCAAGCACACGCGAAACAAGATAAACAAGCGGAAATACGCCGCAAAGCGTCAAGCTGATGCGGAAACAGATAAGCACGCCCTCCTCGATGGGTGCAAGCCCTTCGATCACCGTAATGCCGAACAAGTATTCTACGGCGCCTAGCATAAGACCTACCGTCACCAGTATCTTGACAAGAAGCGCCAGCACGCGGAAGATCTTCACACACACGTCAGGGACAAGCAAAAGTCCCGCGCAAATCAGTCCCGCCACCAAGACAAGCGGCAACAAGTCAATAAGCAACGCCCAAAACGGCACATGGTATACAAGACCACCCGCAAAACAACCGACCGGGACAGCGACCACACCGCAAAGAAGTCCGAGCAAAAGCTTGTCGTGTTGCTCCTTTTTCACCACGCCAAGCGCAAACGGCACCGTGAACGAGAGAATCACGCCCATCATGGCGGCAACGATCAAACCATTGAACAGTCCCATCTGCTCATCGCCGGCCAGTTGCATCGCAAGATCCGCGCCGCCCATATCGTTGGCAAGAAGTGAGGCGGGGATCACAGAGGGATCGACATGAAATACGTCATTGACAAAGCCGAGTGCGGGACGCAACACGTCACCAATCACAGGCGCAAGCACGAGCATGCCGATCATGGAAAGCGACATGCTACCAAACAGCATAAAGCCGCGCTTGAACTCCTCGCCGATCTGAAACTTATTGTTGAACATATAGTCCACCGCACCAACCACGGCGAACACAAAAAAGATGATGCTTAACACCTTATACTCCTCGAAGCGGAATCGCCTCGAAGCCCTCCTTTGTGAGAATATAGCGCTCGGTAAATCCGTGTGCGGCAAGCAGGCGCTCTGCGTCCTCAAATCCGCACGTGAGATTGCGCGCGTCGTGGCAATCCGACGTAATCACTGCGCCAAATCCGCGCGCGCGAAATGCATCAAGGAAAACGGGCGCGGGGTACGGGGTCGTGCGATAACAGCGCGAAATCGCACCCGTGTTGACCTCAAACAGCGGAATTTCCCCCGCCATTGCGTCGATGGCCGCAAGCCCTGCCGCAACATAAGCGGGATCGTTCACGTCAAAAAAGCTTGCTCGTTCGCAATTCTTGCTGACCAGATCGAAGTGGCCGACAATGTCAAATTTGCCGCGCGTAGGCAAAAGGGCAAGCTCTGCAAAGTAATCGAGCGCAAAGGCAAGTCCATTGCCGCCCCATCCCTCGCCGATGCCGCGTTGCATCTCCTCTACCGAACCGTCTGCGACATATCTGCCGCCATTTTTGTGAACGTAGTGCGAGGATGCAATGATATAATCATACCCGCAAAGAGAGGTATCCGACTCCGCCTCGTATTCAAGACCGCAGAACACGTCGATCACACCTTCGTACTCACGCGCAAGTTCGCGGATCTCCTTTTTGTATAGCCCGATCTTTTCCTCACTTGGCGTCAGTAAGGATTGCGACGGCCCGTGCTCTGAAAAACCAATGGACGCAAAGCCTTGTGAAATCGCCGCCTCGATCATTTGGCGAGGCGTATCGCGCCCATCACAATAAGTGGTATGCGTATGCAGATTTTGCAGATACTTCACAGCAACGCACTCCTTTCAACATACAACGTTTGGAACACTCCCTATCATACTAAAAGCACGCGTTTTTGTCAAGTTGTTTGCCACAATTGCAATCAACCATGCCAAATAAAGCAAAGGGCGCACAATGTGCGCCCTTTTGTTATAGCGTTTTTAGGAACGAATCGATGATGTCGGCGGTAAAATCATACCCGGCGCCACTCAGATGCTGACCGTCAACGTAAAAGCTGCCTGCTGCGATATTCTCCTCTACGCTGAGCGCTCTGTCATAAAACCAAGGAAGCTGAGGGTTAAGCGGACAACCATCCCACAAGTTGAGATAGGGGATGCCCCACTTCTGGCAGGCCTTGATCGCCTCAGCAAAATACGCGCGGCGATTGTTGCAATCATCCTCACAACCATCGGTACAAAAGCCCATTTTCTGCGCAACGATATACGCGATCTTTTTTCCCTTCCAGTAGCGAGCAGCCTTATAAAAAACCGTTTCAAGCGCGCCGCAGAAGGTATCCGCATCATAGTTGCCACTGAAATCTTCCATATCCATGTATCCCACGCGCGCAGGGCGCTCGCCGCACACCAAACTGCCAAGCAAATCGGCATCATTGGTGCCGCCCTCAAAGATCACGTAGTCCGCGTCAGGGTGCTCCTCATACATACGGTCTACCGTGGCGCTCACCGAGTGGCGCAACTTGGGATTTTCTGCGGAATACGGCACATTTTCCGTCACCGTTCCGCCACCAATACCATAGTTGACGAACTCCATCTCGTTCGCCGCGGCAATCCTCGTTGCCCAGTTGCCCCATTTGCTGGAACCCTGGCAAATCGAGTCACCATTCCAAAGGATCTTCTTTCCTTGCAACTTATTCATGTGCAAGCACCTCGCTTTCCCACTCATTATAAACGAAGCGCCGCACGCGTGTCAAGCGTGCGGCGCCATGTTGTCAAGATATTGTGAATTCACATCACAAAGGGCAAAATATTTCAAATCGCGTCGATTTCGTCACAGCAAAACACCTGATCACCAACAATAGCAACCAGCTCTTCTCGGCTCGCCTCGACATCGTAGGTGGAGTATCTCACGTGCAGAACGTCGCCCTCCTGGATTGATTTACTGCCGTGCTCGTCCACCATGGCGCGCTTACGCTCTGCGTGCCTAACGGAGAGCACAAAGAGATTCGCGGGCCAGAAAATGTCGCGGATCTGCTTGCCTATGGCAAATGCACCCTTTTGCACCGTTACATAGGTGTCAATGACCTTGGATGTTCGATGCTCGTTAAGTTCCTCAATGCGGTTATCCAACACCACATCATTGACCGATTTCGCGTCAAAGATCTCGGTGATCATATAGGAAACGGCCGCCACCACGATAACAAACAGCAAGTTGTCGTAGCAGGAAAGCGCCTCGACGGCAAAGACAATCGCCGTGAGGGGCATCTTCATCATGGCGGAAACGCATGCGGTAATGCCCAGCACCAAAATCACCACGTAATATTCGTCAGATAGCCCGAACATGCCCTGTAACCCCCTGCCAACGAGCGACGAAAGCAGCGCGCCAATGGCAAGAATCGGCAGGAAAATACCACCCGTTAGGCGGTTTGTGTTCGCGCAGAACGTGAGCGTGGAGCGCACCAGAAGCGCCACCGCCAATAACCATATCGCGCGCCGCGTGTGGAAAAGCGAGAGGATCAGCTCGTGCCCTGTGGAGATAAATACAGAGGAGCAAAGACCAAGCAAGAGGGTGAGCGCAAACACGAAAAAGATGCGATAACGGTGTCGAATCTTTTTGAGTTTCACGTTAAAAAGATGGCGGATCGCCTCATAGTAGAAAAGAAACAGCACGGCGAAAAGGCCAATCACCACACCAACAAACAACGGAATCCATACGTCACGAAGCGACAGTTGCACAAGCGAAAGACGCGGGAAGAGCGTCTTGCTCACGCCAAGCACGGGCGCGATCATCTCCGTGGTAAAATGCGCGAAAGCAACCGAAGTAGACGCCACAATCAAAATCGTCGGAGAGATGCGCTGATGCGCTTCCTCTACGGCAAACAAAATGCCGGATATCGGCGCGCCCGTTGCTACAGAGAAACCCGCACATGCGCCACCCGTCATAGAATATCTGTCCCACGCTCTATGCTTTTTGCCAGAGGCGTACACCACGCCTCGACCAAGCGCCGTGCCCATCTGCACCGATGGGCCCTCATTGCCAAGCGGCACGCCAAACAAAAAAGAAGTAAGCGACATCAAAAAAACGCCAACAACGTTGCGCAACCATTTAAACGGGATGATGCCGCGCAGTATACCGATCGACGTAGGGATGCCACCACCGCGCAGATTGGGAATGTTACGGTAGATATAGCCGAATAGCCATGCCACACCGAACATTATAGCAAGGACAAGCGGCACAAGGAAAAGTTGCCCTCGCAACGTTTCATATCCTTTCTCCGACCAACCGATCACAAAATGTGCGCAAAGCTTATAGAAATTGACCACGATAGACGTAATGATACCGGCCAGTGCACCGAATGCCACCGCGGGCAACAGCTGATGCATAAAGTATCTTCTTTTGCCGTGTCGAAGCATTTCCTCACCGTCCTTTCGTGTCTATATGTTTCTATTATATCAAAAACGAGAAGAAAGCGCAAGCCCCACAAAAAGCAAGAAACAACCGCACCAAAACGGGGCTTTTGCTTTTTTCTCTTGACAACACACATGCCGCCCGATACAATAAGAGTGACCAAACAATTTCGGGCGGGGTATTCTCATGATTAAGCTGATCGCATTTGACCTGGACGGCACGCTCACACAACACAAAACACCGCTTGACGAAAAAAATCGCGCGGTGCTGGATGCACTGCGCGCAAAATATCACCTTTTGATGGTTGGTGCAGGACAAGCGCCCCGCATCTTCCGCCAAATGGGCGAATACCCCATCGACATCATCGGCAACTACGGCCTGCAAGAAGCCAAATATGACGCCGACAAAAAAGCCATTGAAATCGTGCGTGATCTCGCGTTCTCTTGTGACATTGCATCGGTCGAAAAGCGCGTGACGTCTTTGCGTGAGAAATACGGCTTTACGAAGTTTGCGGGTAACAGCGTAGAGTATCATCCCTCGGGCTGTGTAACTTTCCCCATTCTCGGCACCGCCGCCGTGCAAGCTGACAAGCTCGCTTTCGACCCGGACAGATCGCGCCGCCGCGCCATCTATGCAGAGGTGTGTGACCTATTCCCCGAATACACGGTGTTCGTCGGCGGCTCCTCTTCCTTTGATATGGCGCCAAAGCCCTACAATAAATATCACGCGCTCTCGCTTTACTGCGAGGCGCACGGCATCGCACACGACGAGGTCGTTTACGTGGGCGATGACTACGGCATGGGCGGCAACGACGAATCCGTCTATAAGTCCGACATTGCCTTTGTCTGTGTGGATGATTACACCCGTCTTGCCGAGTATATGGCACATCTTTTATGAAAAAAGCCCCCATTACGGGGGCTTTTTTCTATTCTTGTTTGGCACGCGCCTTATCGCGCTTTATGGCGATATAACTCACACCAACCATTCTGATCACGATACAAACAAGGCCAATATAATGATAGCTCATCAACTTCTCGCCACCAAACGCTACACCCACCAGAATCGTTACAAAGGTGGAGATGCCGCTGAATGCTGCCATCGTGGACCCCTGCATACGGCCAAGCGCAAAGTTATTCATGCCCGTAGCTACAATGGTAGAAAGCACCGCAAGGACGGCAAAGCCAAGCAGATTGCCCCAACTAAAGTACGGATCCAAATAGTGCAAAATATCGCCCTTTGCGAGATGACGCACAATATTGACGGCATTGAACGCCACAGCGCCAAGCATACAGGAAACGTACGTGACCTCCATTGCAGAAAATGCACGGGAGGACTTGCGCGAAAACACGCAAAACAGCGATCCACACATCACAGCAAGGAACAAGAACACAATGCCGAACACACTGTCCTTGCCGTCAGAAGTATTGGTATTCACCGCAATATAGATGGCGCCGAAAATACCAAGTCCCAAAAAGACCTTTTGCAAAAACGTGTTTGATTCTTTCAAAAAGATCATTTCGAAAATACAAGTCGTCACGGCACTGAGCGACAAGATAACGCCTACAGTGATGCCCGAGGACATTGATATGCCAAGCGTCTCAAAAAACATATAAAGAACAGGCTCAAAAAGTGCAGTGAGCAGTAACGCTCTCATCGCCCCCGAACGAGGATTTTTCACAAAAAAATCCTTAACACACACCTTGATTTTCAAAATGCGCGTCACTTTTAGAAGCCAAAAAACGACAAAGCTCATCAAAAAGCGAAGTGCGAGAACGTCCAATACATCCACGCTTTCAGTCAATGCACCCGTAAAAAAGGGCGTTGTGCCGTATATTACGTTTTTGAGTACCGCAAACAGATACGCGACTGCCGTCATGCCCTTCACTCCTTTGTCGAAAATCAACGCGTTCATTGTAGCACAGACCACTGCAAAACACAAGGGAATTTTCATCAATTAAAAGGAGTTCTCACAAAACGCAAGGGAATTTTCACAAAACGCAAAGCACACACAACCGCACGAACATCTTGCTTATCAAGGATACTTTCATCCTCACTTGCCGATGAACATCTGTGTCCAATAGTTGCCGCTTGCAACGTACCCCACGCCGATCTGCGCGAATGAAGCATTCAGGACATTGGCGCGGTGCGCCGCGGAATTCATACAGGCATTCACAACCGCTTGCGGTGTTACCTGCCCTCTCGCAATGTTCTCCCCTGCCGTCCTATACGTAATGCCAAAATTTTTCATCATCTGAAAAGGCGATCCGTACACGGGACTGGTATGAGAAAAGTATTTGTTGTCCTTCATGTCCTGCGACTTATAGCGAGCAACACGGCTGAGTTCCCAATTGTGGGTAAGTGCCGCAAGTCCATTTTTCTCTCTGATCTCGTTGACAAGTCGCACAATCTCTTTTTCATAGCTCGCCACCGAGGAATTGATTGTAGGTATTTGCAAGACCTGCCCGGGATAGATCAAGTCGGGATTGACAATATGTGGGTTTGCCGCCTTCATTTCGCTAATGCCAACCTCGTATTTCACGGCAATCTTCCACATGGTGTCGCCCGATACCACGGTATGAGATGTAACGGCGGATGCGTTGAGCGAAAATACACCGACGAACATCGAAATAAAGAGTACCAATAGTAACAGTTTTTTCATCTACCGCACCTCCATATCGTATTGGGAGCGAAACAGAAATCAACCGCCTCGCCTCTCCATTATACCATATACGGGGTGCGTTTTTTGCATGTAAGTTCTGGTAACAGCCAAAAAAAGAGGCGGGAACTCGCTCCGTTCCCGCCTCTTTTTATTACGCCTTCACCTTTACCACAACCTTGCGCGCAGGCGCGGGCGAGTCAAACGCCACACCCGGCTTGTGACCCTCGCCAGGGTAGAAGATGGCAAACTCATCTTCACAAATCACCAGTTTGGAAAACTGCTCGTGATCCGCATAAATAATCACGTCTTTACCCTCGGGACGATCCGTAACCGTGAGCTTATCCGTATCCAGCGCATACATCACCTCAACACCGGAAAGGATGCACTGAATGTCAATGTATTTCAAATGCGACTCGGTCTTGCTCTGCGTCTTAGTGTCATACTCCTTCACCATTGCGAACACATTGTCGCCGTCGATTTCATACTTACCCACTGCCAAATTTTCTTTCTTGGCTCGCTCAATAAAGGCGAAACCTTTTGCAAGCGCTTCACTCATGCCCGCATAGCGGCCTGCATTTTTCAAGTTATCGATGATCATACTATGACCCTCCCTTTATTTTATCAAACTCATTATATCGCGTTGTCCTCAAAAACGCAATACGTGTGCACAAAAAAACAGAGCCTTTCGGCTCTGTTTTTTAATCTCGTGGCACGCGTGTCGGCGAGAAGCACAGCATGTTATCATAGAACGCCATATACGGATCCGTCACATCAAACGCGGGACGATCGGCAATATAGCGATCCATCTCGGCGATCAGCGCCTGCATGCGCACCTCGTCCTCACCCTCGGGCAGAACACGGGTATACGCAAGAGAAATATGGAACTTATATTCGTGGTGTTTGGGCAAATACAGCCCAATTTTCTCTGCCACCGCATCGCGATATGCACGCAACATGCGGTTTTGCTCCTCATCTGCGGGTACAAGCAATACGATCATGCAGGTAGCGCTGAAGCGAATCTTGTCAAACTTCATCCGCACGGTAGCAGGCATCTTAACCGAGCCGACCGCGGCACTAACGTAATCATCCACCTCGGTCATCGGTGCATCCTTGGCAAGCTTTTCGGGCCAGAATGCGTCGGTGCGCACTTGGTCGTTTAGGCCACGGATCATCGTCATATGATAGCTATCGTGCGGCAACGGAATGAGGTGCGTGGTAAATCCCGCCTCCTCGATCATGCGGTGCAACTGCGTCATTACCTCATATGCCTCGCAACGGGGCGGAATTGCAGCCACTACGGTGTTACCGGGGTAGCGGCGCGCGCTTCCGTCCTCATGGAATTTTCTGCCAATCTCCTTTCCGTAGGTCATACGTTCCTCACTTCCAGGATGGCTCATCGGGGAGCAAGGTTTCAAAATAGGCAATGTTCGCAGCTTCCATTTCACCTGCGTAGTTGCCATTTAAAAATGCTTCCATAGCAACACCGAAAGACGCCCAGGATTTTGCCTCCTGATCGGGACAAATGGGATAGAAAAGCGCTCCGTTGGCGTGTGCCGCATCGCGGTCGCCGGGAGCATCGCCGATCATCAGCACGTGATCCTTTTCATACTGATCAACAAGCGAAGCAATAATCTGCTTTTTGTTGCCGCTTTCCTGCCCTTTTACGGCGTAAACAAGCGAAAGCAACCCGTTCTCACCCCATTCGCGCTCCAACGCGAGCTGTTGGGTGGCGGAAACGATTACAATGTCGGCATACTGCGACGCTTTTTCCAGGCACTCGCGCACGTAGGGAAAAGGCGGCACGTTACGAACAAGCTCTGCCACACGGTCGTTGACATTGATCGACCACGCAAGTACGTTGCGCATCTCCGCCGACTCTGGATGCTCCTCAATATACTTCTCAATGCCCGCGTTACTAAGGGGCTTTCCCTCGGCAATGTAAGCACGAAGCTCACTCATCGCGGGAGGTGTGAAGCCACGCTCCTTCACCTCAGCACGCTCACCCAAAACGTCAAGCGCCTTCAAAAGAGAGAGCAGACGATGAATGCCGCGATAACGAGAATACAAATTGGCAAAATCCCACGCATCGCGCGCATATTTGGAAACGGGTTGCAACCCGAAATAGTTGATATATGCAGGGCAAAAGCACTCCTTGTGCTTGATTTCCATAGTGTCAAATGCACAGCCGTCCGAATCAATGCAAACCAAAAATTTCTTCATTGTTTCTCCCTCACAGAACGTATTTCTCAAACGCCTTGGCAAGTCCGTCCGCCGTATTGATATCCGTCACATCATTTGCAACCGCCTTGATATTATCGGGCGCGTTACCCATGGCCACACCCACACCGCACGCCTTAATGATCTCAAAGTCGCTGCTGCTGTCACCAATCGCGAGCGTTTCCTCGTAGGATACGCCTAAACGCTCAAGAACCGCGTCGGTTGCGCGGATCTTATCCAGCGTGTGGTTGGCAAATTCCAGATTGAGGCCTGCGCCGGGACGAGTGTGCTTAATGTAACCCGTTGCGGTAAGTGTGTCATAGATCTCCTGCTGCATAGCCGCGGGAATCGCGTAAATGTTCATTTTCTCCACGCCAATACCGTTTGCAAGAAAATGCGCCGAGGGCGTTTCTACTGCCGTGTAGCAGTTGTCGCGCACGTACCAGATGTGATGCTCGGGCACAACCGCCATATCAAAATTATCCGAAATCGACTTCTCAAAATAGATCGTGCCCTCTGCGGCAATCTCGTTGTAAAGGCCCTTTCCCTCCAGTATGCGCATCAGCTCTGCGGCACGATTGGCAGGAATCAAATCCTCATAAATGCTGCTGTTTGTTTCTTTGTCATACACTCTTGCGCCATGGCTGGTCACGAAATATCGCAACCCCTCCTGCGTGAGCAACTGGGGGGGAAGCATGTTGTAAACGCGTCCCGTGCAGGGAATGATGTGGACGCCCTTTGCAATCGCCTGCTGAATTGCGGACATATTGCGCACCGATACCGCCACCTGACTCTTGCCAAGAAGCGTACCATCCATATCCATTAAAACCGCTTTGATCTTCATCACTCGAACCTCTCTTATCCCATTTTCATCGTTCTTTGCAAACAATATCATTCTTATTATATCACGGCAAAAAATCAATTTCTACCCATTTCGCGCATACTTTTTTCATTTTGTGACATCAATGGCGCAAAAAAGCCCACCATTTGGTGGGCTTTCTTATTCATCGTACTCCTCTGTTCCCTATTTCGCAGCAGTGCACCAAGCGTCAAAGCGCATATCTCCGACTCTCCAAATCGCAGATCACCCGTGCGATTGCATGCTCCTCGTTGCTCACCGTGACAACATCTGCTGCCGCGGTTGCCGCCACAGATGCGTTAGCAACCGCAACGCCAAGTCCCGCCGCGCGAAGCATGCCGACGTCGTTATCGTAGTCGCCAATCGCAATCGTCTTAGCGGGATCTACGCCGAGATATTCGGTAAGCTTCGCGAGCGCCACACCCTTGTGAACACCCTTGGGCAAGATCTCCAAAAGCGTCCGTTCGGAGCGGATAAACTCGAATTGCCCAGCGAACGGATGTGATTTTAGCATCTTTTCTATCGCCTGAATCTCTTCGTCGCGCTCCGAGCAAAACATGATTTTTGCAATAGGAGAAGGTGGGTTGTCATACGTACACTTCTCATAGGGAACCCCTGTGAGTTGTCTGAAAATGACCGTTGCCTTATTTTCTTTCGAAAAGCACGTTTTTTCAAACCCAACCATCTGTATACCAACATCAGGAAACCACTCGTCGATATACACAGCGAGTTCCATCGCGTGCCTCGGCAGCTCACACGTCCATACATATTTGCCCGCCTCGCCATCATATACGCCGCCACCGTTCACACAACCAAACGGTACGTTTGGCTGCGCAGCATGATAAGCCTCCTGCGCGTAATAGGGCAAACGCCCTGTAATAAAGGTAAAAAATCCGCCCTGGCGCTTGAAATACTCGATTGCTTCTCTATTTTCCCGCGACACCGTTTTATCATTTCTGTACAGTGTACCATCAAGATCTGTACAAAGCAGTATGCCATTAAACTTCCCCATTTCGCTCTCCTTCGAGGGTTCTTTTTCTCACACAGTATAACACAAAAATCTCACCCGTGTCAAGGCTAACACATGAAATGTGCCCTTGCACGAGAATTCCTTGGATTCATCAGTAGCTTCCACGTTCAAGTCCCTGGGCAGGAGAAGGCAAAAAGAAAAACCACGCGCAAGGCGTGGCTTTCCTTTTGGCTCCCCCTACTGGTGCTTGCCTACAAAGCCTGCGGCTTTGTGGGAAGCCCTCCTTGTTTTGCTAAAATGCCACAGCGACATCAGCGGCTTCCACGTTCAAGTCCCTGGGCAGGAGAAGGCAAAAAGAAAAACCACGCGCAAGGCGTGGCTTTCCTTTTGGCTCCCCCTACTGGACTTGAACCAGTGACACCCTGATTAACAGTCAGGTGCTCTACCGACTGAGCTAAGGAGGAATAAATTTTAAGGGATATACGGGGTTGCCATATATCCCTTTTTTATGTTGCGTTTTCTTGGCGAAGCATTGCAAGCAATGCTTCCGCACGTCGCCGCAGCTACTACGACGTTATCCAAATCAAACGCGACGTATGTCAGCAATGAGCTATCTTCCCGGTCCGTCGCCAGACAAGTATTGTCGCCGCTGTAGAGCTTAACTTCCGTGTTCGGAATGGGAACGGGTGGACCCTCTACGCTAGAATCACTGACTCACACGGTAAACCGTGTGTTTGTTTTCGCGCTTTCTTTGTTATCCAAATGAAACGCGACGTATGTCAGCAATGAGCTATCTTCCCGGTCCGTCGCCAGACAAGTATTGTCGCCGCTGTAGAGCTTAACTTCCGTGTTCGGAATGGGAACGGGTGGACCCTCTACGCTAAAATCACTG